>JAJZKY010000201.1 GCA_021803885.1 Planctomycetota bacterium | reverse complement strand
GAGGAAGCCGGATGCAGGAAACCTGCCCGTCCGGTTTGATGAGGGGGGACTCAACTTACGCCACCACGGCTCGTCCGCGGCCGCGGGGTTGAGTCCTCTGCTCTACTGTTAATCTGTGGATCAGCTCCCGGCCACTGATCAATGCCCCCAAGTTCCCCGTCGTTCCTCCGTTACCTCCACCGCCTCCGTGGTGAATCCCCCGCGTCGTTCCACAGTTTTTACTCATTATTCATTACTCATTATTCATTGCGCAAGCCGGCCCTAGAACCTAGAACCTAGAACCTAGAACCTGGAACCTGGAACCTGGAATGCCGAACGTACTGCCAATACTGATAATACTGAACCTACTGAAAATACTGTACCTCCCCTTGACACGCCCACTTTTATGGTTATACTACAATCTTGTGGTCAAGTATTTGACCGCAAGAAGCGTAAGGACCCGCCACGGAGGGAGGATCCAGCTTGATCTTTTTTTTGGAAGGAGGTGGCAGGTAAGAAAGGTTTTTCTCGGCCCGGCCTCCGGTTGGTCCGGTTTAGGAGTTTGTCAGTTTCTCAGTTCCATTTTTGTCGGCCATGGCGGCCGGCGTGGAGAAGAGATCAATGATTTGTTTTACGGAGTAAAGTTATGAAATCTATGAAGAGCACCCTTTTATTGGCAGTGGCTGCCGCAGGATTCGCCGCAGTTGGCACGGCCTCGGCGAGTGTGGTTGACGTTCAGTTCCTGGTGACGGGTGGTAACACGGCCACGTCGTTTAGTGGCAGCCAAGGCGCTTACACGGGCGATGGGCTGAGCGCTCCGACTTGGAATGTTCTCAGCGTGGCGAATAATGCCACAAGTGGCTCTGCGAGCGGTCTTGTTGACTCGAACGGCACGGCGACCACCGAAGGCATCAGCGTTACCATGACCGGCGGTTATGTCAGCACTAGCACCACCACTTACGGCAATGGCGGCGGGACCAACGATCTCTTGCAAAGTTATATCTTAAACAACCCCGGTACCGGCACGGTCACGCTGACCGGTTTGGCTGCCAGCGGTAGCTATCAACTGTACCTGTATAGCGGCTCTGGCAGTTACAATAATGCGGCAACCAACTTCGCAATCACCACCGGTTCTGGCAGCGTGGCCACTGGCAGCAATGCCGGCGTAGTCAATGTGGCGAACGCGAACACCGACTTTGTCGAAAATACCAATTACGTGGTTTTTAACGCCACCGCAGATGGTACCGGTACCCTGGCGATAAGTTATACTGGGGCAGCTGGCCCTGAGGCCGATATCAACGGCTTGCAAATCATCAGCACCGCCAATGCGGTTCCGCTCCCGTCCACACTGGCACTGACCCTTTCCGGCATGCTTGGCCTGGGCCTGCTGCTCATGCAGCGTAAGGCGTCAGCCTGAGTATTTACACAATTCGGCCTGTCCCCTGGCCGAAAACCAAATAGCCTCCACACCGGTCCGGATGAACTCCGGGCCGGTTTTTTTTTAGTTAATACTTTGGAGGCGCTGGCGCTTTACTGTTTTGTTCGGCGGGCGAGGGACGACGGATTAGCCACAGAGATCACAGAGATCGCATACGACGGGGAAGTTTGCACAAGGAGGCAGCGCTCAATGAACAATGAGACGTCCCGGTGCGCCGGGACTTAATGAGACGCGGTGCCTGCGCACCGCTTAAAAGTTTTTTTTGATCCTTGATCCTTGATCCGTGTTGGTTGCCCTCCCCCTGGCTCCGCTACCTTGTTGTGACTTTCCCCCGTAACGTTGTGTCGTTGTGTCTTTGTGGTGAAAAAAGTCGGTCTCTGTGGCCTCCGTGGCTAATCCCCCGTTGGTTAGTCTGTGGATACCTTCGCCAGGGTTTAGGAGATAGAATTTTCACATTGATTCACAGGGAGGAAAGGGAGCGAAGGGCGGATATTTTGTTGACCAAGCTGTACAAACCCTAATCAAAGCCCCCGCGTCGTTCCTCCGTTACCTCCGCCACCTCCGTGGTGAATCCCCCCGTCGTTCCACAGTTTTTACTCATTACTCATTATTCATTATTCATTGCGCAAGCCGCCCCTGTCCCCAGTAACCCGCCGGCCCAATAGCTCTTTTTCGTTTTGCATGGTACAGTAGGGGAAGACGGGGAAGGAGTTAGGAGTTAAAAGTTAGAAGTTAGAAGACGGCAGGTTTATGCTGCTGGCAGAATAGTAGAGCGGCAGCGCTTCCAGAAAATTCCAACTTCAAGTTTCTAACTCCTTGGCCCACGGCCGGGTCCACAGATTTAACGGATTAGCACCGATTAACGGGCGGCGGGAGACGCAGTAGGAGTTAGAAGTTAGAAGCCAGCGGGGGGCGGCGGGTTTATACTGCTGGGCGGAATAAGAAAGCGGCTGCGCTTCGAGAAACTTCTAACTTCTAACTCGTCCCCGCAGTCGCCGCGGTGCTGTGCGGCGGTCTGATCCCGGGGATCGGAAGATTTTTTGGAGACGGTTGATCTATGGCTTCCAAGTCAGTGTCGAAACCCAAGCGTAAGCGTGCCAGAAGCCTAACCGGAAGACCGGACATGGCCGGGCTGCTGCGCATTGCTGAGCGCACGGGCGTTTCAATTGGTACGGTATCGCGCGTGCTGCGTGACAAGCCTATCCGCGTGGCATCGGCCACACGCGTTAAGATACGGGAGGTTGCTGCGGAACTGGGCTATCGGCCGAATCTTCTGGTGCGGGCCATCCAAAGTGGTAAAACCGGAATGATCGGCGTGATGGTGCCGCCGTTTGATTCCTACTGGGCGCAGATACTCTATGGGATTCATGATTGTTTAACTGAGCACGACCATGTGCCATTGGTGCTCTGGGAGCAGCATCGGCCCGACCAGGATAAACTCCCTCCCAAGCCACGCAGGGAAGATCTGGCGCAGATTTACCGCATGATAGATCGGCGGATAGACGGGGCGATTCTCTGGCCGTTTCCGGCGGTGCTATACGCGGAACAGATGTCCAGCATCGCCGAACTTTCGACACGCAATATACCCATTGTCACGATCGATCACGAGTTGGACCCGCAGTACAAGGCCAGTTTTGTCGGAACCGATGAGTCTATGGCGGGGGCGATGGTGGCCGGGCATCTGCTTTCGCTGGGGCATCGTCGCTTGGGCCATTTTGCGGGGCGGCAGGTGCACTCATGGGCCGCGGCGCGGCGGCGCGGATTTGAAGAAGCCGTGCGCATTTCCGGAGAGGCGACCTGTATTTCAATGGAAGTGGCCGACGATGTCGCCGAAATTCATGCGATGCAATTGCTGACGCACAATCCTCGCCCGACGGCGATTTTTGCCGCCACCGATCATATCGCCCAGGTGTGCTACCGCACGGCAGCGAAACTGGGGCTGGACATCCCGGGGGATTTGTCGGTTGTGGGCTGCGGCGATCTGGATATCGCCGCCTGGCTTAATCCACCCCTGACCTCTGTGCAGCAGCAACCCTACAAGATCGGTCGCCGGGCGGCGGAAATCGTCATGGATAGATCCCTGCATGGCAACAACAGGCCGCCGCAAAAAGAGTTGCTTCCCACGAAGTTGGAACTGCGCAGCAGCACTAGAAACATCGCCGAATAAGCGTCCTGCCAGGCCCCCCGGACGCTACCCCCGTGTTATTGGCTTGACGGTTGGCGAAGTGTTCCCTATATTTGAACAAATATTTGTTTTCGTCGTTTTAAGGTGTGTTACTATGCTGGGATTTCGCAAGGCGGGCGTAGCGGCTGGTGTTCTTTTGCTCGGTGGTTTGGCGAGTTTGTTTTCTCCATCGCCAGCCGCCACAGCGGCCACTCCTTTGATCAAGCTGGTCAATCCGTTTATTGGTACCGCCTCGGGTGGCAACACCTTTCCCGGTGCCACGCTGCCCAACGGTATGGCGCAGTTGTGCCCGGACATGTCACCCAAGCGGGTCAATGGCGGCGCGTGCTACGTGTACGGCCTGCATCACATCGACGGCTTTAGCATGACGCATCTGAGCGGCACGGGCTGTACGAATTACGGCGATGTGTTTTTTACCGCCACCACCGGACCGGTAAAAACCCGTGCGTCGCAATATCATTTTCGATACAGCCATAAGAACGAAACCGCGTTGCCGGGATATTACCAGGTCTTTGAAAAAACTTGGGGTGTCAACGCCCAACTGACCACGACGCTGCGTTGCGGCATGGCGCGGTTCACGTTTCCCGCGGGCAAAGCCGCCAATATTATTGTGCCCATCAGCCATGTGATGACCAGCTTAAGTTATCCGTGTCATCTGCAATTTGATAATCATCGTACCCTGACGGGTTACGTCACCAGCGACGTATTTTGCAGCGCCTGGCCTCCGCTGCCGGTTTACTTTGCCATGCAGTTCAGCAAGGCCCCAAATCAGTTGGGCATGTGGAAGGGGGGCAAAATCACTCCCGGTCAGATGGTGGCGAACATGAAAACGCAAAGGCCGGCGATTGGGGCTTTTGTAAGTTATGCCGCCAGCAACCAGCCGCAAACCATTGAAGTGCGTGTGGGCATTTCGTTTGTCAGCGTGAAGGGAGCGATGCGGAATCTCAAAGGGGAGATGCAAAGCTGGAATTTTGACCGGTATCGCAACACGGCCGAAGCCATCTGGAACAAAGCGCTGTCGGTCATTAAGGTATCGGGCGGGTCGCAGAATCATCGCATCAATTTCTACACCGCGTTGTATCATGCGATGCTTGATCCAACGGTGTTTGATGATATTGACGGTCGTTACATCGGTTACGACAATAAAATTCATCATGTCGCGGCCGGCCACAAGTACATGTATGCTAATTTTTCGGGATGGGATATTTACCGCAGTGAAGTGCCTTTGCTGTCGGTGATTGAGCCGAAGAAACTGGCCGATATGGCGCAATCTATTGTGGAAATGGCCAAGCAGTCGGGCATTATTGGCCGCTGGCCGGCGGCCAACCGCCCCGGTGCGGTGATGGTGGGGGATCCATTATCTGTGGTGATGGCCACGACGTGGAATGCAGGCATTCATAATTTTGATATGAAGCGGGCCTATGCCGCCATGCTTCATATGGCCAAGTTGCACCATAAAAAACATTTTGCCGCCAGTTGCAATGTGTCATCGGCGGAAGAGTATGATATTTCTTATGCGGCATTGGCGGGTATCGCGCGGGAACGGCATCACTTTCGCGAGGCGGCCATCTTGAGCGAATGGGCCGAACAGTATCGCGAAATGTACAACCCGGTCACGCGGTTTATGCAACCGCGTTTGGCCAATGGTGCCTGGGTTCCCATTTTTGAAAAGACCACGTGGGGGCCGCATTATGTGGAAGGTACCGCCTGGGAGTACATCTGGCTGGTGCCGCAGGATGTGGCGGGGTTGGTCAATTTGCTGGGAGGCGATCGGCCGTTCTGCCAGAGGCTGGACGAGTTTTTTAACGACAACCATTACGACGCGGGAAATGAACCGGACCTGCAAGCCCCATTTTTATTCGACTATGCCTGTGAACCCTGGCGCACGCAAGAGGTTGCGTCCTACGAGGCGGACCGCTGCTTCACCAATACGCCCGGCGGCTTGGCCGGCGGTGGCAACGACGACTGCGGCGAAATGTCCGCGTGGTATGTGCTGACGCAACTCGGCCTTTACATGGTGGACCCGGGTCGGCCTAATACGACTTGGGAACTTTGCACCCCCCGATTCCGCAAGGCGGTTATTAAGCTTGGTGCGCCTTACGCGAAGGGAACTTTCACAATTACAGCGACCCCCGCGGGTGGCAGCAATGTCTATATTCATAGCGCCGAGTTTGATGGTCACGTACTTAATAAGCCATGGATTTCTTCCTCTGCCGTGGTGGCGGGGGGGATTCTGCATGAAACGCTCGGTAAAAATCCCAATAAACAGTGGGCGTCAGCGCCGGCGGAAGTGCCGCCGTCCATGTCCACCGACACGCCGGCGAATCTGTTGGCTATTAACCATGGTGGTGCGGCCTGGCCGCAGCAGAACCTGCTTCTTAACAGCAACCCTGCGGCGTTTAATGTGGGGGTTCCCAATATCAGTATGGTTAAACTTAAAAGCTGCGGCTGTATACACAACCGTTTAATCCTCACGGGTGCAAACTCTGATGAACAGACGCGCGCCTGGTTTCAACAGCGCGTCACGGTGGGTGGCCCCTGGACGCTCAAGTTCAAGTATCACCTGCTTAAGCCTGACCAGGGCGGATTTTACGTTGCGGTGCAGAACAACCGTTTTACACAGCATATGCCGTTCCGGGGTCAGTCGCCCGCCGCCAAAGGCTTTACCGATGACAGTGGCCGGGCACCGCGGAATAGCTTTGGCCTGGGCGTCGACAACAATGGCAAGTCGGTGTTGCAGGTGGCCTATTCGCGCGGCAAAGTCTACGGACTAAGGCGCAAGAATATCGGCACCACCGGCGCGGTGAATTTTTCCGCGGTGGGCGGCCCCATCGATGTCGTGGTGCGCTATGACGGTGCCAAGACGGTTCGCTTTGAGGCTAAGCGTGGAGACAGTGTGTATAAGGCCAGCTATACGCTTCCCCATCAGCTTTCGCATATTCTTTCAAGCATGGATGGCTACATCGGCTTTACGGCCTCCAACGGAAACAGTACCGGTGTGCAGCAGATTGGCGATGTGCGGTTTTATGCACAGCGTCTGGAGCCGATTGCCGCCCGTGGTTATGACGCGGATCTGGTGGTGAAAAATACCATCCCGGTGGTGGCGGGTTCCGCCTTGAGTCGCAAATATTTCGGGCATACTTTTGATGGCGGATCGGTCTTCTATCAAGCGGGTTTGCCGGGCGCGCCAGCGGGCACCGGGCTGCCGGAGAATGGTCGCATCGCCAGCTTTGGCACGGTGTTTCAGCTTCAGCCCTTTGGTGCCAATAATTCGGTGTTTCTCAAAGGGGGTGGGCCAAAGACCGGGCATCTTACGTTAGCCGCGCCCGCCCGATTCACCTCCATGGCGATTTTGGCATCCTCCGCCTATGGCAATGGCATTGGCAAGGTAACGCTGCATTTCCGCAATCAGGATGGAAACTCGTTGACCGTGACCACTGATTACGCCGCGCCGGATTGGTACAACATTCAATCCCGCGGCACCACGCCGGATGGCAATGGTTATGGTGCGGCGATTCGCGGCATTGGCAAGCTCATCGTGAGCAACAGCCACTTCTCTCTTAATGCGCACACCAGCGGCACTCCCGCCTGGTATGTAACCTACCTGAATATGGCCAACCTGGCGGGCCACGTGAATGGGGCATCCGCGGTGACCCGGGGCCTTAACCTGACAGGTGATACGCTTGAATCGCTGACATTTAACGGACCGGCAAATAAAACGGGTAACACCGGGATTTTTGCCATCAGCGGCGTAGAAGTCGGTGCCCCACAACCCCGGATCCAGCAATTCGGCGGCCGCCCGGAACTGGCCGTGCGGTAGAATCATCGCGGGGAAAGCCCGGTGGTTCGTTCGTAGCACCAGATCAATCACCGGATTACCATCCGGTGCTGTGGGTGGGAGACCGCAAAAAAAAGCCGGGCGGCTTGAAGACCGCCCGGCTGGATAAGTGGAGGCGGAGGGAGTCGAACCCTCGTCCCGTGGCAGGTTGACGACAACCTCTACGTGCGTAGACTGCATGTTAATGTCAAATCGCCGGACGCCGACAGTCTGACTTCCGGAAATTCCAGC
>JAJZKY010000200.1 GCA_021803885.1 Planctomycetota bacterium | reverse complement strand
TGGGGATGCTCGTCGTCTTCTTCGCCTTCATCATGGTCAACGACGTCGCCAAGCTCAACCTCTTCAGCAAGCTCAAACCCTGAAAATTTGAATTGTCATTCTGAGCGGAGCCTGGCGCGCTCGTGCGCCTCAGACGCAGTCGAAAAATCTGCAACGAAAGCGTCTTCCGTTCAACTCGTTGCAACATGCAAACTGCCCTCTGGCTTTTTCCCCAGGACAAAGCCACCGTGGACTCCGTCCGCTTGTCAACGAGTGGACCGAAAATGCGACAGAGCTATCGACGCTCGTACCCCATTTCCGTGGTCTTCACGGACAGATCCTGGTCCGTGAAATAGATTCAAGCCCGATTTTGGCTTGAGTGCGCCTGCAGCCAGCCCCGTGAAGGTGAGGACCTCGCCGGCGCCTTTTGCCCTTTACTCATTGCTTGGCAGGAAAGAACAGGTGCGCAACTCTTCGCCCCGGCAAATCTGACACCTGGGGACTGACAACTGGGGACTTAAATCAGCTCCGTCTCCCACAAATCATGCAGATGAATCACGCCCTCCACCCGCCCGCCCCCGTCCACCACAATTAGCGACGTAATCTTCCGCTCCTCCATCTCGTGCAGCGCCCGCGCCGCCAGCTCCTCCCCGGCAATCGTCCTCGGCCGCGGATTCATAATCTCCCGCGCGGTCTTCTTCAGGCCCTCCCCGCTGTCGCGCTCCAGCATCCGCCGCAGGTCCCCGTCGCTGATAATCCCTTTCAGCCGCCCATCCTCGACCACCGTCGTCATCCCCAGCCCCTTCCGGGACATCTCGTAGATCACATCCTTCATCGCCGTGCCCGGCTCCACCCGCGGCAGCGCATCGCCCGCATGCATCAGCTCCCGCACGCGCGCCAGCCGCTTGCCCAGCTTCCCGCCTGGATGCAGATCCGCAAAGTCCTCTGCTTTGAATCCTTTACGCATCGAAACCGCCACCGCCAGCGCATCCCCCAGCGCCAGCATCGCCGTCGTCGAGGCCGTCGGCGCCAGTCCCAGCCCGCATGCCTCCTCCGGCACGCTCACATCCAGCGCCACGTCGCTCGCCCGCGCCAGCGTCGACTCGGGCTTGCAGCAAAAGCTGATCAGTGCATCCCCAATCCGCTTCAGCGTCGCCAGCAGCCGCAGAATCTCCTCCGTCTCGCCGCTCGCCGAAAGCGCAATCACCACATCGCCCCGCGCCAGCATCCCCAGGTCGCCGTGCACCGCCTCTGCCGGATGCAAAAACAAGGCCGGCGTCCCCGTCGAAGACAAGGTCGCGGCAATCTTCTGCGCGATCAGCCCGATCTTGCCCATCCCCGTCACCACCACCCGGCCCCGCTCGCGCCCGCAGGACAGAACGCACTCCACCGACAGCTCAAAGTCGGCGGCCATCGGCCCCTCCAGCCGCGCTGCCAGCGCCAGCAGCGCCGCGGCTTCCACTCGAACCAGCTCCGCCGGCGTCCGTTCCTGCTTGCTCATCACCAATTCGCCCTCAAACTACGGATGCTACCAGCATAGAGGTTGTTCTTCACTCCAGCTCAGCCTCTGGTGACCATCCGCACAGCCAAACCCCGCTCGCCCCGCGTAGCATCGTCCTCTAAAATAGAAGCAGAGGGTGGTTCGAGTGAAACGCAACATTTTTGTCCTGGCCATGATGATCTCCGGGCTGGGCCTCATGGTCTGGGCTGGCATAGAAAACTACCGCGCCCACCAGCAGGAACAAGCCAGGGTCCATGCCCTTCAGGCAGCACTCAACGCCGCCGAGGCCCAGGCCAACAGCGCCTCCAGTCAGGACGACGGCAACTCCGGCATGCCCGACGAACAACCCCTCCTCGGCCAGCAGGCTCCCAACTTCACCCTCGTCGACCTCCAGGGTAAAAAAGTCTCCCTCGCCGACTATCGCGGCAAAGCCGTCGTCGTCGACTTCTGGGCCACCTGGTGCGGCCCCTGCCGCATGGAAATCCCCTGGCTCGTCGAGCTCGACAAGAAATACGCCTCCCAGGGTCTCACCGTCCTCGGCGTCGCCACCGACACCATCGACAGCGACACCGGCGAGAAAGACCCCCACTCCACCATCGCCAGATTCGTCGCCCAGCACCACATGGAGTACCCAATCCTCATGGCTGACCTCAAGGTTGCCAACCAGTACGGCGGCATCGACTCCATCCCCACCACCTTCTTTATCAATCGCAGCGGCAAGGTCGTCGCCAGCACCGTGGGCCTCGCGCCCCGCGGCGACATCGAAGCCGACATCCAGAAAGCTCTCTCCACCGGAGGCACCGCATGAAGCACTCTACGCACGGCTTTCTCCATCGCATCACCGGGACGGCAGCCGCTCTTCTGCTTGGCATCGCCCTGCTCCTGCCCACCGGCGCGCGCGCCCAGCACATGCCCTGGCAAACCAGCAAAAACTCGCAGCCCGTGGCCTTTCTTTTCCCGCTCCAGTTGACCGTCCCGGCCGGCAAGCCCACCCCCATCAGCCTCACCTTCCGCGTTGCCAACGGCTTGCATATCAACTCGCATACGCCCACTTCCAAGACCTTCATTCGCACCGAGCTGCTCCTGCCCACCGACCCCAACGCCAAACTCTCCGCCGTGAACTTCCCTCCCGGATCAAACTACGCGCTCCCTGCCTTCCCGCAGGACAAGCTCAGCGTCTACACCGGCGAGTTCACCGTCCAGGCCAGGCTCACCGCCACCCGCGGAAACCACATGATGCAGGCCAAACTCCGCTACCAGGCCTGCGCCACCAACTCCTGCTACCCGCCCCGCACCATCCCCGTCACCATCGACGTCATCGGCAAGTAGCCCCTTCAGAAATCGAAAAACAAAAGCGGGGCGCCATGCCCCGCTTCTTCATTTCATAACCGCCTTCATCTATTCCGCCCAGACGGGGGTACCCCACATCTCGATTTTGACATGTGGGTTTTACGCCGGAGGCACATCCACTACCATCCCCTTCACTGCCGCTAGCCGTTTCACCACCCGCTCTTTCCCCAGATTCACCATCACCGCAAACAAACTCGGAGCCACCGCCTGTCCCGTCAGCGCCACGCGCGATCCATTAATCAGCGCGCCCGCCTTCATGCCCTTTTCCTCGGCAAAGCCGCGCAGCACCTGCTCGGTCGACTCTTCCGTAAACTCCTCCGCCGCCGCGTACCGCTCGGCCAGCTCGCCCAGCAGCCCCCGCACATGCTCATCTTTCAGAAATTTCGTAACCGCCGCGGGATCAAACTCGAATTCGTCGCTGAAATAGGCACGAAATGCCCCGGCAAAGTCCTTCAGATTCCGCGCCCTCGGCTTCAACAGCTCTATTGCCGCCAGAATCTCGCTCTCCGGCCGCGTCGGCTCACAATCCGCCTTCTGCCACTCTTCCCGGGCCAGCGGCAATAGCCGCTCCGCCTCGTACGCGCGAATATACTCCGTGTTGAACCACGCCAGCTTGTCGTTATCAAAGACCGCGTTCGACTTCGAAATCCCATCCAGCCCGAACAGCTCGATCAGTTCCTCCGATGAGAAAATCTCCCGGTCCTTATGCGCCGAACCCGGCGTCCATCCCAGCAGCGCCAGAAAATTCCGGAACGCCTCCGGAACAATCCCCATCTCCTTGTACGCGATCACGCTCGTCGCGCCATGCCGCTTGCTTAGTCGCGTCTTGTCCGGCCCCAGGATCAGCGGCACATGCGCAAAAATCGGTGTTTCCACACCCAGTGCGCGATACTGCAGCACCTGCTTCGGCGTGTTCGAAATATGATCCGCCCCGCGAATAATGTGCGTCAGCCGCATCTCCACATCATCGGCCACCACGCTCAGGTGGTACGTCGGAATCCCGTCCGACCGCAGCAGCACAAAATCCTCAATCTCGCTGTTCGCAAACTCCACCTTGCCGAACACCGCGTCCTCAAAGCTCGTCGCGCCGCCCTCCGGAACCGCGAACCGCACCGCGCACGCCTCGCCCGCCGCCTTGCGCGCGGCCGCCGTCGCCCGGTCGATATTCCTGCACCGCCGGTCATACATCGGCGGGCGCCCAGCCGCTGCCGCCTCCGCGCGCCGCTGCTCCAGCTCTTCCTTCGTGCAGAAGCAGTAGTACGCATGGCCGCTCGCCAGTAGTTTCTCCGCCGTCGCCCGATACAGCTCCAGCCGCTGCGACTGGAAGAACGGACCCTCATCCCAGTTCAGACCCAACCAGCGCATCCCTTCCAGAATGCCCTCGACCATCGCTTCCGAAGACCGCTCAAAATCCGTGTCTTCAATGCGCAATATCAGCGTCCCGCCAAAGTGCCGGGCAAAGAGCCAGTTGAACAGTGCAGTGCGAGCCCCGCCCACATGCAGATACCCGGTGGGCGAAGGCGCAAATCGAACGCGCGGAGTCTCTTTCGAATTCGTAGGCATGAAAATTCTTGAAAGTAACCTGTTCTATTACAAATATGGCGCCATTTGTTACAAATATCTCGCCAACATGAAACCCATCCCTGAAGATGGGTCATTCTGAGCGAAGTTTCGCCCTGGCGAAACGAAGCGAAGAATCTGCGGTTCAACCAAAAGCTGAAAGCTAAGAGCTAACGGCTGATAGCTATCTACGTAAAGTCTTCCGTATCGAACGCCGGCTTCTTCACCGCAGACTTCCGTCCCCGCGACATCTCCTTCAGCATCTCGTCGATCTCGTCCGCACCCACGCTCATCGTCTCGTCAATCTCCGCATGCATCACGCGCACATCGTTGTTTTCTTCCACGCGTTCCAGCAGCACGACCGCATGCGCCTGCGCCACGTGATCCAGCCCTAGGCCCTCCGGCGTCTTCGCCTTGATGCTCACGTCCCCCGGCGGAATATCCAGCAGCGACGCTACCCGCTCCCGTATCTCGCCCGCGATCGGCGCGATCTTCGGCGCCGCCAGCACCAGCGTCGTATCCACGTTGGCAATCCTGTATCCGGCGTTCTGTATCTCTTCGAGCGCAATGTTCAAAAAGATCGCCGAGTCCGCGCCCTTCCAGCGAGCATCGCCCGGCGGAAAGAAGCTGCCGATATCCCCGGCCGAAACCGCCCCCAGCAGCGCATCGGTAATCGCGTGCAGCAGCACATCTCCGTCCGAGTGCCCCGCCAGTCCCTCGGGATGCTCAATGGCAAGCCCGCCAATTCTGAGCGGCACACCCGGCTTGAAGGCGTGCGAATCCCATCCGTATCCAATGCGTATCTTCATCCTGGCTACCGTCTTCCAGCTTACCTTGAAGCACGCTGGCGAAGATAGAACTCGGCCAGATCCAGGTCGCCCGGCTGCGTGATTTTCAGATTCGTAGGCGAGCCCGGAACCACCATCACCTGCGCTCCGGCGCGTTCCACCACGCTCGCCTCGTCGGTCCCCGTAAACCCATCCGCCTCGGCCTCGGCGAATGCACGGCGCAACAGTCCTGCGCGAAATCCCTGCGGCGTCTGCGCCTGCACGATATACTCCCGCGGAATCGTCGCCGTAATCAGCGCGCCGTCCGCCGTCCGTTCCACCTGCTTGATCGTGTCCACCGCGGGCAGCCCCACAATCGCCGCTCCCGATTTCTGCGCAGCCTCGATCGTGCGCTCAATCACCGCCGGTTCAATCAGCGGACGCACCGCATCATGCACCAGCAGAATGTCCTCGTCGTCGCACTCCACCGCCGCCAGCGCATGCGACACGCTTTCCTGCCGCGAGTCGCCTCCCATCACCACGCGCACCTTGTCGGCCAGGCCATGCTCGCTCACCTGCGCCTCCACGCGCTCCATCTCGCCCGCCCGCACAGCTACATACATCCGCGTCACAGACGGCACCGCGGCAAACGCCCGCAGCGTGTGAATCAACACGGGGATGCCCCCGAGTTCGAGGAATTGTTTGGGACTCTGAGGCGTTCCATGGCCAGTAGCCATGCGCGTGCCCAGACCCGCCGCCGGCAGTATGACGAATACCCGCATAAGCATTGGAGTATACCAGTCGCCGCAATGATCTACACTGTTCCCGGCATTACGCTACTAACTATCGGAGTCACTATGCTGCGTTCCCGCCTCCTGTCTTCCCTTGTTTTCGCTGGTCTGGCTCTCGCTCTGCTGCCCGCCGCCACCGCCCAGAACATCGTCGCCGCCACGCCCCCCATGGGCTGGAACAGCTGGGACTCCTTCGGGCTCACCATCAACCAATCTGAGTTCGAGCACGAAGCCGACTACATGCACCAGCACCTGCAAAAGTACGGCTGGCAGTACATGATCATCGACGAAGGCTGGTTCGCCGGCTACCCTGACAAGAAAGGCGTCCCGCGCAAGGTCGAAGGCTACAACATTTCACCCAACGGCCTCTATCTCCCCGCGCCCAACCGCTTCCCCAGCGGCTTCAAGGCCATCGCCGACTACGTCCACTCCCTCGGACTCAAATTCGGCATTCACATCATTCATGGCATCCCACGTGAAGCCGTCGCGAAAAACCTGCCCATCCTTGGCTCCCGGTTCACCGCCCGTCAGGCCGCCAAAACATCCGACGTCTGCGCCTGGAACTCCGACAATTACGGCGTCAAAGACAATGCCGCCGGCCAGGCCTATTACGACTCCATGCTCAGGATGTACGCCTCCTGGGGCGTCGACTTCCTCAAGGTTGACTGCATCTCCCAGCCCTACAACGCCAAAGAAATCCAGATGATCCACAAGGCCATCCTCAAAACCGGTCGGCCCATCGTCCTCAGCCTTTCCCCCGGGCCCACACCCCTCAAAGACGCCCTCAACGCTGAAAACAACGCCAATATGTGGCGCATCTCCAACGATATGTGGGACGTCTGGTCCAAGCCCCCCGATGCGCCCAGCTTCCCGCAATCCCTCACCGCCCAGTTCGGACTCCTCGCTCAGTGGATCCCGTTCCGCGGCCCCGGCCATTGGCCCGACGCCGACATGCTCCCCATCGGCACGCTCGCTCCCCATCCCGGCTGGGGAAAGCCGCGCGTCTCCCGTCTCAACCACGAGGAAGAGCGCACCCTCGTCACCCTCTGGTCCATCGCCAAATCCCCGCTCATCATGGGCGGCAACCTCCTCAAGATGGACCCCTATACCCTATCCCTCCTCACCAATCCTCAGGTCATCGCCATTGACCAGCACTCCTACGGCAACCACCCCCTCACGCTGAATGAGAACGGCTCCATCTGGGCGGCGGCCGGCGAGGACGGCCTCTATGTCGCTCTCTTCAACTTCGAAGACAAAGCCCGCGTCATGTCCGCCAACTGGAACCAGTCCGGCCTCGTCGGCCCACGCATCGTTGCCGACCTCTGGTCCCATCAATCGCTTGGCTCCAGGAGCGACATTCAGGTCATGGTGCCGCCCCACGGCTGCCGCCTGCTCCTCGTCGAGCACAAGGACGAGTAACCCGCGGCCTCACGCACTTCGATTCGCTTCTCGGAACCATCCCGGGCCGCCGCGCCGCACCATGAAAAATCTCTAAGAATCGCGAACAACCCCGGCATCCAACCTGCATCTATCTCAGTAACAAGAAGAGGCAGTCAATCACTTAGCTCACCTGTAAGCTGTTCCTCCTGCAAGACCCGGCCGCCTGGTGCGGACCCCGCTACTATACCTCCTGGAACCCATCCTTTACGCCTCTGGAAAAGAAAGGCCCGCTGGAAAGCGGGCCTGCTGTTTTCTGCCTTCACCACCCTCTCCAACCGGCTGCC
>JAJZKY010000199.1 GCA_021803885.1 Planctomycetota bacterium | reverse complement strand
CATCGCATTGGTTTTACGCTGGTCGGGGCGGTGTTTTACTGGATCAATCAGGTGTTGAAAGCGAGAGAATTGCTGGACCGACGATTGCCCGAAAAGCAAATTGTGCAGGACTTAAGACTCTATCCACCGCAGCGTGCCAAGGCCATACTTACCATGGCCCGGCGGTGGGGGGTGGCGGGGGCCAGCCGTGCCAGCGCAGCTCTGTTGGCCGCGGATATGGCCAGCAAGACCAGCGTGGGCGATCCGCGTCGCAACATGGAATGTTTTATCGTGCGACTGGGCGGCAAGTAAACAGTACACCGATCGGCTGGCGGCCGACGCGTGGGCAATTTGGCAGTTGGGCCGGATTTTGATAACATCCACTGCGTTGTCGCATCCGGGCGATTAGCTCAGTTGGTTAGAGCGCATGCATGACACGCATGAGGTCACAGGTTCGAATCCTGTATCGCCTATTTTACCGCCTGATTGATTTTCTTATATGGTTCCCAGGCAATCATTTGACTGCCTGCGCTGCGCTTTGCGCGCCACGGGCTGGAGGTACACACTGATGGTGACGAAACCCCGGAAAAAGAAATACATCCGCCTGGCTGTCCGTCCTGAAACTGTCGGAAGATTGCGATTGATCCGCGTAGTCCGTGGCTGGAATGGACCGGAATGTGTCGAGCGGCTTGTGCGAGCCTATCTGGAGGGCGACGGGTCTGACATCAAGTCCACCTGGCCTGGAGCGTTCTCCAACCCAATGAAAGGGGCTGCCGATGACCAATCTAGTTGACACGGCGCGAAGGCTGCGCCTCAACGGATCACGCGCTCTGCACGGAGCTGCCCGAGTGCTGTGCTGCAACTGCGGCGAACCAACGGATTTTGAGACCAGCGAGTCGTGCGAACTTTGCCGGCGAAGCCTCTGTGAGGTGTGCTCATCCTCCAACGCCTGTGAATCGTGCCGGTTTATCATGGCCCGACGTCTGTCCCGACGCAAGATGCGAGTCTACCTGGAAAGGCAAAGCGCTGACTTTACACCACATTAAATAAGACGATTTTTTTGCTTTGGCCTTTTTCGCCCAGGTCCCCACAATATAAGGAGAAAAACATGATTGAACTTGCACAATCCTCTGGCTATAAACGCCTCCTGGAGGCGTGCCAGGAACCGGTAAAGTGCGACTATTGCCATAACGTCATACCCAATGATGCCACCGTCTGGATGCACTTCCGACCAAAAATAGGTGAGGCGACCATTTGCCAGGGGTGTATTCTGCAGGTCGTTGAAGAGTCAACGTGGAGTAGAATCTTGGATTCCACACCCATCGCCCAGAACACACCGGACGAGAAAACTCCGCTGGTTTTGACCGGACAAGGCGAATATCAGCGAGACGTGGAGTGCGAGCTTCCGGATTGGACCTTCTGGCTGATCCTACTCATTGCACTGCTGGCATTGACTTCGTTTGCTGTTTGGATTTGACCACAGTTGAGGTGACCGCGGGTATTTTTGACCCGTGCGGGCCAGCCCGCGGCCGCTTTTTTTACAGGAGATTTTATGTCAAAGACCTACCTGAAATTAAAAATCTATCTCCGCGGTCCAATCAGCGGAAAAGGCACCCAAGCCGAATTCGCTAACTATCGAATCGCTTTTCACAGAGTTTTGGAGGTAGCCGCAAAACCCGTTCTTCCACCGCGTCTGAATATTCAACATCATTCTAAACAGGAGAAGAATTCTTTGAGGTTACTTAACTGCGATCTGATGCTCCTTTTTGGAGCATGGCAAAAGTGCGACCAATGTTTGTTTGAATTAAATTTATGTGCCAATCATGACATACCTGTTTGTCAGGCATATTTTCTCAAATCAGCGGTAAAAATTCTACGATACGTGCAAATTGGCCGGCCATTAAAGGAAATAGCCGTTCTCCCCGTAGAACCTCTGGATCCAGTCATATGCTCTTTCATATCACCTGGAAAACGCCTGGACAAATTTATAAGGATGTCGAAATATGAGTGGATGTAAATGTATGACCATAGTTGCGTCGTCGCGGGTATTTTGACCCGTGCGGGCCAGCCCGCGGCCGCTTTTTTGCAGGAGATTTTATGTCAGATATCGAAAAAACAAAGGTCTATATCAGTGGACCCATCAGTGGTCTTCCGCCAGATGTAGTACGCCGAAATTTTGACCGGGCCGCCCAGAGCATCCTGTTGCTCGGCGCAGAACCTATCGACCCCAGCATTCTTCCCGATATGGGTGAACACCACAAAAATTTAGATCGCGACCTGGCGATATTGAAAGGCGTGGATTTACTCATGCTCGACGATGGCTGGGAAGATTCCAGTGGTTGTCTGCGGGAATTCTGGTTTGCCTCAAATAATAACATCCCATGCTTTTATCGCCCGTTTCTCCACGAGGCAATCACACTGCTCAAATTCGGATATCCCCCCACGCAACATCATATCGCAGCAGAAAAATCCTCCGAGTTGGGTTCGGATGGTAGATCGGTGCGAGTGGGGAAGGGGCCACTTGTTCGATTGGTTTTAGAACACTATCGATCATCCCCGAAACGCTGTGCCGAAGCTCGGGCTGCTTTGTGATCCGGGCATATCTTTATTCGCGGAATATTCGCTATCAGTATAGTTGAGGACTATGAAATGCCCAGCCTGATCTGGTTCTCATTTTACCCACGACGCTGGTTGTCCGACCCGGAACTGCGATCTTGTTCACTTGCGGCACGGGGGTTATGGATAGACCTGCTTGCGAGCATGTCCGAACGCAACCCTCGCGGCTTTCTTTCCAATAAAGATCATCCACTCACCACAGAACAAATCGCCCGCACCGTAGGTGCCCATCAAGAAGAAGTGCAAGCCTATCTGGAAGAATTGGAGGCGGCGGGAGTGTTAAGTCGTGACGAGAGAGGAGTTATATTCTCCCGTGGCATGGTTCGTGATGAAGCGACCCGCGTGGCCGCCCGCAAACGACAACAAGCCTCCCGTTATAAAAAACAGCCCTTGGACGACGAACCTGCCGCCGATCTGGCTCACAAAGCCACTCCCGCAGTTCCCTCCAACGCCGCTGTCACACCCCCTGTCACGCCTTTGTCACGTCAATGTCACGCCAATGTCACGCCAATGTCACAGGTAGAGTATAAGAGTATAAGAGTAGCAGAGAATAACAGCAGCAGCAGCGCACGAGACCCATGCGCACGGATTAAATCGGCCGTGCACCCGGCACCTCTGGCTGCTGCTGCTGCTGCCGACAATCTTCGCAAAACATTCACTGACGCCGACGTTGTGGAGGCCGACGAAGCCGATCCCGCGAGTAATACACGCGCCGCCGATACGGTTTCCCGCCAACCAACCCGCGAATGGGATGAAGGCTTCCCTCGGCGGCAAGTCCAATCGCTCGAGCGATTGTATGGTGCCGAAAAAGTGAGGAAAGCAATGTGCGCAATCTGGAGTCGCGCAGAAGCAGGTGAGAAAGTACGCAACCCGCTAGGTCTGTTGCGCACCATGCTCCAGAATGGATTTACGCCGGCGATCTCACCGCCGGCAGCATCAAACCCTTTTTTTACAGGAGAATGTGTATGAACCGGGACGAATTAATCCTGCTTTGGCGAAGAATTAAGGCCCTTTGGCCGACGATGAGTGTTTCGCCAGAGGAAGCACAAATCTGGTTGAAAAGATTAGCACCGGCAGAAAAAGAGGACGTAGATCAGGCCGTTGAAGATGCTTTCGCTGGAGGCGAGACGAAGCTTCGGCTGCCAGACTTGCTCGCCCGCATTCGGGGTATGCAGAATGCCAGATTATCCTCTCTGCCGTTGGCGGCATCCAACCTCGAAGAATACCTCGAACGCGATCAACGAGACCGTGAAGCACTCGATAAAGTTTTGGAAGGAATCTCCGCAGTTGAATTGGAATGGTGCTGGCGACAAGCTGTGCCAAACGCCCCAAAAATACTTGAACCAAACTGGAACTCCACTAAAGAATCTATTCGTTGGCGCATGGCGGCTGAAAGTGTGGCACTATGGCTTGCGAAAGGTGGCAGGCAAATTTATGAGGTGTGGCGTTTCGAAAAATCCATCATCAAACCCGAACCGGAAAAAGAAACAGAACCCACCAAACCAGAAGGCCAAAAATGACCAAATGGATTATTCAGAACAGCAACGGTGAGTATTCGGCTGGAATCCGGTTACCTCTCTATTTACCCAGCACGGCTAATGCCCGCTATGCGCACTGGTCCCAGAGAAACAAAATAATGCGGGCCATCCGAGCTTCGACGAAATGTATTACCAACACACTCCATCCGCGGCCGCAGTTGGATGGGTTAAAAGTATTCATTGTACGTATCGGACGAGAACTCGACACTGATAACTTATGGACCGCCTGCAA
Source organism: Planctomycetota bacterium (assembly GCA_021803885.1). The sequence continues at coordinate 3,358 of JAJZKY010000199.1, read as the reverse complement.
ACCCGTGCGCGATGGCATTGCAGATTCCCTGGGAATCAATGATCGTGATAAACGTGTACTCTGGAATGTAACCCAAAACGTTACACAAAAACAGGTCGGCTGTATGATTCAAATGAATTGGTACGACCGGCCTGGTGTGTAGTTTTTTTAATTTTTAAGGAGAATATCATGGCTAAAGCACGAAAGAAAAAAGCGGATGCAGGGATGAGAAGTCCAAATCAGGAGAAGTATTATGGGAAGAAAAGAACAGAATTACCCCTGATGGAAGAAGAATTCTCAGACCGGTTGAAAGACAGCATCGACCAGGCTAAAGTCGAAGAGGAACGGGTTGACCTCATCGATGATGGTAATCAGGCCCGGAAGCCAGGTACTGACTTGGGAATAAAGCAGCTGGCCACGAGCATGAGTTTAATTGGCCAACTCGCGCCCATCGGTATTATGCCGGCGGCAACTGTTGGAGATCGGTACACGGTGATCTGGGGCCACCGTCGGCTGGCTGCAGCCCGATCCCTGGGTTGGCAGACCATCAAAGTGATTAAACTTGGAATCGGCACAGCCCAGGCCGTTTTGGCGGTCACAGAGAATATTGAGCGATCTCCACTCACTCCACTGGAAGAGGCGATTGCGGTGCACGAGGTGGTCATGGCCACCGGCAGAGTCGAGTCGGCAGCACTGATTTTAGGCCGTTCGGAATCCTGGGTGCGAGACCGCGGATACATTCTCAACCTTTGCGAGGAGGTAAAAGAGATGCTCCATGCCGGCGACATCACGCTCGGACATGCACGATTGTTAGCTATGGTCACTGACCATAAAAAGCAATTTGAAATGGCCAGATGGTGTGGAAATTGCCCCATCAATGTAATTGATGATGCTACAGCACTCGCTAAATGGCGAGAAGAGAGCAGAGGTTCCATCCACATGAGGAGCTTGGCGGATCTTCGCCATTACATTAAGTGCGAGCAGCGGGACTTAACTCGCGTTCCGTGGCCATTAGATGCACGCTTCGCCGATCGCCAACCGTGTATAGGTTGTCCGTGGTCTACCCACGTCAACAAACTTCTCTTTGATGTGGGGGATGGTGAGGGTGCGCGGTGCACGAATGAGGAATGTTTTAGTAAAAAAATGGAGGCAGCCGAACGCAAACCTATGACTGCAACAAAGCCAGCGGCCCAGGAAAATGACTCAACAAACGAGTATGGTGTTGGAAAATCCCATAAAAAAGAGTGGGAGGAATTTCCAACCCTTGACGCAAAAATAACACGCAGATTGCGTGCGGCGGAAGATTTTGTTCAGGCCCAGGCCCGCAAAAACCCATGGGTTTTTCTTTTTGCCTGCGATCCAATCAATAAACTGACCTTGGAAGAACAGGTATCGGCATGCAAAGTGAAATCCGGGGAAGAGTTTGCAACCTGGTTGACCGAGGTTCACAAGGCGACACAAAGTTTCGAGTCGCAATATTCCTGGGGTGATGAGCTTACCCGGGTCGCTTCAGCCCTTGGCTGGGATGGTGGGGAAGAAAAATTACCACCATCCCTGGCCCCGGCGAACGGCCAGTGACATAAATTTGATCCCACGAGTCAGCCCGTGGTCGCTTTTTTTGGAGATTTTATGCTATATACAGACACATGTCGCAAACCAAGAGTCTATATCAGCGGTCCAAAAATGAAGAGGAGATCAATAATGAATGAAATAACCCCGGAAACCAAGATGAAAATCGGCGACGCGGTGCGCATGGTAGAAAACGAACTGGCGTCCGCGATGTGCAAGCATCCTCCGATAAACAGCCTGCACGAAGCGTACGCCGTGATCCTCGAAGAAGTCGATGAATTCTGGCAGGAAGTCAAAAAGCGGTCCTCGGACCGCTCACGGCACGCGATATCGCTGGAACTTCGCCAGATCGCGGCAATGGCCATCCGCGCATCAATTGACCTCGACTTGATAATCGCCCGTGGCTCTGCATTGCCGCTAAATCCGCAGCAACAGACCTCCGCGGGGCGCCCAGGTGGTGCGCCACCGGGGCAACAATACGCGTAAGAGGCCCCAGGCTGGCCACGTGCCAGTGCTAAGCCATGCGGTGACTGCGGAAGATCTGCCGGGGATAGCTCTGCAGTCGAAGGCACTACGGCGCAATGACGGTCCGAAACGGAATTGCGACACGAGTAGCCGGATATATCCGTTGCCCCGGTTCGCGGGCCGTTTGATGAAGCCAGTGCGGGCTTCGGAGTCCGCACTGGCACTTTTCGATTACTGGCAGCGCGACTTTCACACGATAATATAAATGCGGGATTTGGTTGGAATTCGTGGGAATCGAAACGATGCTATTTGATGAATGTCTGGATGCGGCCCAGGCGGCGGCCGCGGCGCTACGACTCAAACCGCACGAAAAAGAGGATATTGTGGTTGAAACAGCCCTGCGCCTTCACCACTCGTGTCGCGACAAAAGTCCCAAGAACCGCCGGAATTACCTGTTTTGCTCTGCCAAACGCTGCATGGTGCGGCTGCTACGCCAGAATAAAGTCCAGAATTCCCTCTGCCGAACTGATTACCGAACCGCATCGCCGTCCTCATCCGACCAGGTGCGGGTGGCGCCACACCCCCAGCAATCGCTCCCACGGCCGTTGCCCTTGATCCGCTCTCCCGAAGATGGAAAGCGGGTTGCCAGTTTCTTTTTGACCAGCATGAATCGGGCCGCTGCCTGGGATTCCCCGGAAGCCCAGACTATCCAGGCGACATTGCGGTCTATGCGCCGGGCCATATTGGGGTACTGATGATGCGCAAAATTGTGGGAGCCCGGGCGAAACGGGTCAAGGCAAAATTCCTCGACAATCTGGCTAAAACTGGAGTGGTTTCCGTCGCGGCCGCGGCTGCCGGCATCTCCCGCGACTTGTTGTACACGTGGCGAGCCCGCGAGCCAAAATTCGCCGCGGCCTGGGAAGATGCCTGGGAACAGGGCATCGACCGCCTGGAGGCCGAGGCGATGCGCCGGGCGGTCGAGGGCGTGCAGGAGGACGTGTACCACGCTGGCGTGAAGGTGGGCACTCGTGTGCTCTATAGCGATGGATTATTGAAATTCATGATCCAGACGCGCCGTCCGCAATATCGCCAGATCGATGTGACCTCCGGAGGCAAAGCACTTGAGCCCCAACCCAAAATCCTCATCATCCCAGCGGAGCCGCCCGAGCCTGATCCAGACTCTCCGGCGCCCACCGCAGGGGGTGCCGACGTATGAACCACGTGGACTGATGGCCGCGACGTGGTGGTGCCGGGACCGGGAGATACTTCTCGCCGGGCCGGCGGGCACCGGTAAAACCAGATTCTGGTTGGAACGCCTCTACTTTTTACTGGAAAAATATCCCGG
>JAJZKY010000198.1 GCA_021803885.1 Planctomycetota bacterium | reverse complement strand
GCATTGTGCTGGCGCTGGCATTGGCTGTTGGCCTCGGTTCGCGCGAGTTGGTCAGCCGCTCCCTGGAACGCGATCGTCACAAAACTGCAACAGGAGAGGATGTCGTTCGTCACTTCTAGCCTTAGGACATGACCGTCCGCCCGTGACCCATTTCTCCTGTATAACTTCATGATGCGATATACGGGTTCTTTGAAGAGGGTAAGCTCTTGGAGCTTGTTGTAGTCTCCTTTATGGGATCGATTGCCTTCGCCGCTCACCTGACTGGCATGGCTGTCGTACTCTTCCCGGAACTCGCTGCGTTGTCACACGACGTTCTACTCCGCCCCAGCGGCGAATGGGCTCGCCAACCTGCACAGCTTGTTTTCGCGCCAACGCTCACGGCTGCTTTCGGGTTGTTCTGCACCCGTCACCTGCACTACAGTGCACTGACCATTCTCCTCATTGTCATCGTCAGCCTCGCCGTCATAAAACTGTTGAGGTGCAGTATGTCGCCTGCCATTTCAGCGGGTGTCCTCCCTTTGGTACTGAACGAGCATAGCTGGCTCTATCCCATCGCCATCTTTTTTGACCTGAGTCTGTTGGCGTTAATCTTGATGCTGCGGAAGCGATATCCGCCCTCCACCAGCCTGCATTCTGTCGGCAACGCCAAAGGCTCTAAAGTCCTCGATACGCTCGAAGCGGTGCCGCAAAACCGCTTCTGGTTTGTTGCGCTCATGGGCCTCGTCCTTGTACTTGGTGCCGCAGCCCAGTTCACGGGCATGCGGTTCCTCCTTTTCCCGCCTCTCATCGTCATGGGTTACGAACTTTTCGGACACCCGGAAGTTCCAGGCTGGATGAAACGGCCCGCATTACTGCCATTCGTCTGCCTTATTACGGCGGGTACGGGACTCATCGCTGAACATACGCTCCATCCAGGTTTTGTTGCGGTCATGATCACCGTGCTGTGCTCCGTCGGCGTCCTTCGTCTTTTCGACCTGCACATGCCGCCTGCACTCGCCATCGGCATACTCCCATTCGTCATCGAGTCCCCGGACTATAGGTACGCTCTTTCGGTTTTCCTCGGCACGGTCGTTCTCACACTCAGCCACCTGGGATACAAGCGCCTTCGGATCTCCTAGGTCTCTGACCGGGTGAAGGTGTACGTGTCTGGCGAAATGCGGGTGCCCCAGGTCTCGATTTTGAGACCTGGTTCATTCACGACGAGCGCTCCGATTCCATCAAGGACGAGCATTCTCAAACGGGCCTTCTCTAGAAGGCCAAGCGCGCCGCCATGCATAGTCGGCAATCTGCATGACGCATTAAACTAGACTTCAGGGCATGATCGGACCGCCCGTAATGCATTTCTCCTGTGTCACTTCATAACGCCCCAGGTACGATGAAACGACCGCGATGAAAATTCTCGACGCTTTACTCGGCCGCCCGCTTGCCTCCTGGGAAGATCGCGCGGAAAAAATCGGCGCCCCCCAGGGCATTCCCATCTTCGGCCTCGACGCCCTCAGCTCCGCCGCCTACGGCCCGGAAGCCGCCATGACCCTGCTGATTCCGCTGGGAATGGCAGGCGTCCATTTCGTCCTGCCGATTACGGCCGCCATTCTGGCGCTGCTCACGATCTTGTATTTTTCCTACCGTCAGACCATCGCTGCCTATCCAAACGGCGGCGGCTCCTACACTGTGGCCGGAGAAAATCTCGGCCCTGTCGTCGGCCTGCTCGCCGGTTCGGCCCTCATGGTGGACTACATCCTGGAGGTTGCCGTCGGCATCTCCGCCGGTGTTGGCGCGCTGGTTTCGGCGCTGCCAAAACTCCAACCTCATACCCTTGCCCTCTGCCTCGCAATCCTGGCCATCCTCACCGTATTGAACCTGCGCGGCGCGCGTTCTTCCGGCGTCATCTTCATGGCGCCCACATATTTATTCATCGCCTGCCTGCTCGCCGCCATCGCCTGGGGCGCAGCCAAGGTCATCCTCTCCGGCGGCCATCCCCACCCCGTCGTCGCTCCGCCGCAACTGGGTCACGCCACTGCGGTGGTCAGCCTCTGGCTGCTATTGAAGGCCTTTTCCAGTGGCTGTACTGCTATGACCGGCGTCGAAGCCGTGAGTAACGGCGTAGGCGCGTTCCAGGAGCCTCGCCAGAAGTCCGCCCAACTCACCCTCACCATCATCATCGCCCTCCTCGCCGTTCTCCTGTTAGGAATTGCCTTCCTGGCGCCTGCCTACCACATTGCAGCGACCGATCCATTTGCGCCCGGATATCAAAGCGTGCTCTCGCAGTTGATTGCAGCCGTCAGCGGACGCGGCATTTTTTACTACGTCTCCATCGCTTCCATTTTGCTGGTCCTGGCGCTCTCGGCAAACACCGGCTTCGCAGATTTTCCCCGCCTCTGCCATAACATCGCCCGGGACAGATATCTTCCCTTCGCCTTTACGCTTCGCGGCCGGCGTCTTGTGTATTCAGGCGGCGTCTATGTGCTGGCTCTGGCGGCGGCCTTCCTCCTCATCCTGTTTCGCGGCGTGACAGACCGCCTCATTCCTCTTTTCGCCATCGGCGCTTTTCTCGCCTTCACGCTTTCGCAAGCGGGAATGGTCCTGCACTGGCGTCGCAAGCGCGGCCCTGGTTGGAAACTCAGCATGGCCGTCAATGGAATTGGAGCGATCGCAACCGGCATCACCGTCTGCGTCGTGCTGGTCACAAAATTCACCTCAGGTGCGTGGATCACCGCCATTGTGATCCCCTCGATCATCCTGCTCATGCTGGCCATCCACCATCACTATCTCTGGGTGGGCCGCCAGGTTGCCGCCAAGGAAGCGCTCGACACCGGCAAAATGAGCCAGCCCATCGTCATCCTGCCCATTCCCGGCTGGAATCGCGTCACCGCCAAAGGACTGCGCTTCGCCCTTTCCATCTCCACGGAAGTCTATTGCATCCACGTGAAAAATGACGAAGGCGAGCAATCGCTGGTGTCACTGTGGCAGAAGAACGTCATCCAACCATTGCAGCGCGCAAATTTGCCGCAACCCATCCTGATCCAGATCGAATCGCCGACTCGACGCGTCCTCGGCCCCATACTCGATCAGGTGGACGCGCTGGAAAAAGCGAATCCTACCCGACAATTGCTGGTCCTGTTGCCAGAACTGGTTGAGAGCCGATGGTATTTCTATCTCCTGCATAACCAGCGAGCCACACTGCTAAAAACAATGTTGTATCTCCGCGGGGCCCAGCGCACCGTGGTCGCCAATATCCCCTGGTACCTGGAACCGCATCAAAATGGCGCCGATACAAAGTAGGCAGCGAGGCACGCAGTTCGCGCTTCTTCCCTTTGTAATAAGAAACAGTGAGCCGACCCGCACGGCTCTCTCGCGCTCACTTCAAGTATGCCCGCACCAGATCGATCAGGTCTTCGGCTAGTTCGTGTGGCGGCGTTGAGCTTTTCCCCGAGGCAAGAAGATGCAGCCGGATGTGATCTTCCAGCACCTCGGCCATCAAGCTGTTGATTCCGCCACGCACATTCGCCAGCAGCATCAGAATGTCGGCACAGTCGTCGCCGGCGGTGAGTGATCGCTCGATCGAATCCACTTGGCCGCGGATACGTTTGATACGAGCGATGAGCTTTTGCTTTTCCTTGTCGATTTCCGGCATGTTTTTCTTGACTATACCCTAGGGGGATATGATACAAAATGAGAGGCGAGGATTTCCATGCTCGCCGGAGAACAAAACAATTTATGAGCAAAGCATCCGCACAAGAACCTCCGAGTATTCGGAGATCCTTCCTGTGTTGCGATGAGCGCTCAGACAATCGCCTCTAGCGTCGCTATAGACGATTCTCTCACCGCTCATCACATCATACGTCCTGTGATTTGAGCGCGTGAGCCCGTCTCAACAGTCAGACTCACCCCTCCCGAACCGATGCTTCGTGTAGCCTAATGCGTTCCGTGCCCATGGCACTGGATACGCGTACGCCTTCGCACGGGCCTCACAAGGAGGAACCATGTCCAACTCCAACTTTTCTACGTTCGCCACGGCCCGAGAAACAGACCGCTTGATCTGCGTTTGGGTCCCGACCGGCAATCCAAAAAGGCCGCTCACTTGTGTATGGCTTGAGGACAAGCATTACCCGGCGAATTGCATCGTGCGCGTCTCTTCGATGGAAAAAGTCCGGATGGAAAAAGCTGGGAGGACGCTACCGTGCCTTTAGAAGTGGCGGAGATCGAAGTGGCGGCTCCATCGACGACCAAGGGTGTGATCGTCCACCGCGGCTGGCAGAAACACCTGCTCACCTTCCTGATGGTCTTTGGTCCGGGATTGATCGTGATGGAGGCGGACAACGATGCTGGGGCCGTCTCCACGTACATGCAGGCGGGCGGCCAGTATGGATTGCATCTGCTCTGGATACTGCTGCTGCTCCTGCCCATCTGCTACTTTGTGCAGGAGATGGTGGCGCGGCTGGGAATCGCGACCGGCAAGGGCCACGCCGCCATGATCTATGAGCGCTTCGGCAAGTGGTGGGGACACTTCTCGCTCTTCGATCTCCTGCTGGTCAATTTCCTCACCCTGATCACCGAGTTCGCTGCCATCTCACTCGCCCTCGGCGCCATAGGCATCAGTCCATTCATCGCCGTGCCGGTGTCGGCACTCGGGCTGACACTGATGGTCGTCACCGGCAGCTATCTCCGATGGGAGCGGATCGTCCTTGTGCTCTGCCTGCTCGACCTGACTTGGTTTGCGTTGGCGTACATGGTCCATCCCAATTGGAGTTCGGTGGCCCACAACACGATGCTCCCAACCATGCCACCCGGCGGCATCGCCGGCAGTCTCATTTTTTTGGTCATCGCGATTGTCGGCACAACCATCGCGCCCTGGCAGCTCTTCTTTCAACAGAGCTGCGTGGCGGAGAAACGCCTGCGGTTTGCCGATCTCAAGTGGGCCCGCCTGGACACACTCATCGGCGCCGTCTTCACCGTGCTGGTGGCTGGTGCCATGATGCTGGTCGGAGACTACGGCTATCGCCATGGCATCGCTTTCAAGGATCCGGCGCAGTTCGCTGAAGCCGTGATGCCCGCGCTCGGACACATCGCGCGCAATGCCATTCTCCTGCTGATGGTGAACGCCGCCGTACTGGGAACGACCGCCATTTCCCTCGCCAGCGCGTGGGCCTATGGCGAAGTGAGGGGCTGGGAACATTCCTTGCACAAAAAACTGTGGGAAGCTCCCGGCTTTTACGCAACCTATATCGCCTGCGTAGGCGCGGCTGCCGCCTTCGTATTGATACCGCACGTCCCGCTGCAGTTGGTCATCGTAAGCGTGCAGGTCTTTGCCGGACTGATCCTGCCATCTGCCATTGTCTTTCTTCAGTTGCTGCTCAACGATCGTGAATTGCTGGGTGACCGCTGGGTCAACCGCCCCTGGAACAACATCGTCAACTGGACGATCGTCATCGTCCTCTTCGCCTTGTCGCTGCTGCTGGCCGCGCAGGTAATGCTTCCGAAACTATTCGCCTGACGGCGCGAGGTGATTTTATGGCAACCATGCACAACACATATCAGCCCCAATCCCTGAAGGTAATTCACCCACTCGACGATGTCCGGGAACGGAAGCGCTCAAGCGAAGGACTTGAGCATATCGCAATGACCCGGACTGTTCGCACCTCGCTGGGCCTTCTGCGGGCCTACCTGGTCGCAATGACGCTGATGCTCGGCTATCACGTGCTCGACATGGCGGGCATATTTCACAGGTTGAAATGAAAACATAGAACACCGTTCGCAGACCCACGAATACCCCGATTCTGTCTGCCTTCGCTGCGCCCCAAGGAGGACCCTTTGCGTATTTTTTCTTTCCCTGTTCGCTCTATCGCTCCCTCTGTCGTTGGGCCGTCGTCGTACAGTAGCAATAAATTAATACTGTCTTATTAGTTTTAGTTAACTATAGTTTAATAGAAGGCAATGTGGCTCATGCAACTACGCCGTTCCTCCATGATCGTCGGCATGCTCCTGACGGCCGCTGCATATTCGTCGGCACAAACCCTGCCGCAGGCGCCGGCGCCCGTGCAGCTATCGATCACCCATGCGCCCGCAGAGGCCACCGGGCAATCCACCTCGCTTGCCTGCATACCTGTGGAATGGATCGTTCTTCCATGCTTGTCTGCTGCGTTGCGATCGCGCGCCACAGTGACATCGCTCACTCCCGTCCAAACAACGCAGTCGCCGCCTGAAACTCAACTCGCTTTTTTCCAGCACTCCGACGCCACTCGCTACTGGATTAGCGGCCAGGCCAACAGCATTTACCAGATGCACGGAAACTTTCATTCCCCTTACCAAGGCCCCAACAGCTTCACCGCGCCCTTCCAATACAAAGCTTCGGAAGTGGCCACGCTCTATTTGGCCTACCAGCTCAACAGAAATCCGCGCTACGAAACAGAGGTGATCTATGACGAGGAAAATGCTGGCGGCCGCGGCCTCAGTCAGGCCCTCGGCCTGGCAGGCTTTACCAATCTCGATGTGGTGCGAAATCCGAACCTGAGCATTGTCCCCTACACCGCGCGCGTCCAGTTCCACCAGACCATTGGCTTCACCAATCAAACTGTGCCGCAGGCGCGCGGCCCGCTCGCTCTGGCAACCCAGGTCCCCATACGGCGGCTCGATGTGAGAGTTGGAAAATTCACCCTGCCGGACATGCTGGATGTGAACGCCATCCTGAGCGACAGCCACCTACAGTTCATGAATTGGACCATCGACAACAACGGCGCATGGGACTACGCCGCCGATACGCGTGGCTACACCTACGGCACGGCCCTGGAATATCAAGACCGCGCCTGGGCCTTGCGCTACGTGCTGGGGCTGATGCCCACCGTCGCCAACGGAATCAACCTGGACTGGGCCCTGCGGCGTGCCCATGGGCAAAACATGGAATTGGAAATTCGCAAAGGCTTTTTACCCGGTCGAGATGGCAGTATCCGGTTGCTGGCGTATGGCAACAACGCCCACATGGGCGACTACCGCGAAGCTGTCATTCATTATTTTGAAGGCCTGACGCCCAAGCCGGAAATCACTTCGGTCGAAAAGTTTGGCGCGTTGAAATATGGTTTTGGCCTCAATGTGGAGCAGAACGTCACGCAAACCTTTCGCATCGCCGGACGCTTCGGCTGGAACGAGGGGCAGCACGAATCCTTCGCCTACACAGAAGACGATCAGACCTTTCTCTTTGGCGGGGACTATTCAGGAGCGCGCTGGCATCGCAAATTCGATAAAGTCGGCGTTGCCTTCGTGACCAACGCCATTAAAAAAGATCATCAGAACTACTTGAAGTATGGCGGCTTGGGATTTTTACTTGGGGATGGGAATTTGAATTATGCGAGGGAAGATATTTTGGAGGCGTACTACAACGTCCACGCCTGGCGCGGCCTGTACTACGCCTTGGACAACCAGTTCATCGAGCACCCCGGCTACAACCAGGCCCGCGGTCCGGTCAACGTCGAAAGCGTCCGCCTGCACCTGGAGTTTTAAATCGGATGGACAGACGCCGTACTCAAAAATGAAATGGGCCATTCTGAGGTCAAAGAAAATCTGGGTGCCCCATGTCTCGCTTTTGAGACATGGGATTTCTCCGGCACTTAAAAGATCCGATGCAAGATCGCGCGGTCAGAGTTCTGGAGTAAAAAAATTACGACGTATAAGTTTGAACACGATGAAGCATTCGGAGCAATTTTCTCACTTGTGCTGATGGGTCGTCGCTGGCGCTTGCGGCA
>JAJZKY010000197.1 GCA_021803885.1 Planctomycetota bacterium | reverse complement strand
CGGGCGAACTTACCTCAGATTCCCGCCCATTCACCGGCCAATAGCAGCATTGACTCAAATATTGTACCATTTTCTATATTTACAGAATGGGACAATTATATCCGCGACCTGATCGCAGCTCATGCGAGTGTTTTAGCGGCTGTTGTTGTCGAACCGGTGGTACAGGGGGCTGGCGGGATGTTGATGCAGCCATATGGCACGTTAAGTCACCTGAGGAAGCTTTGCGACGAATATGATGTGCTGCTGATTTGTGATGAGGTGATGACCGGCTTCGGCCGAACGGGCGCCCTTTTTGCATGCGACCATGAACAGGTCTCGCCAGACTTCCTGTGTCTTTCCAAGGGACTTACCGGTGGGTACATGCCGCTCGGGGCCACCCTTACGCACCAGAGAATATTCGATGCTTTCTGCGGCGACCCGAATGCCGGCCGAACCTTCTTCCATGGTCACACCTTTACCGGTCACCCGCTGGCCTGCGAGGTGGCGAGGGTATCGCTGCAATTGATTTTGGAACGAGACCTGACTCGCCGGGCCTTGGAAATGAGTCGGTGGCTTGCGGACGGACTTACTGCATTGAGAGACCATCCAAATGTCGGAGACATCCGCATTACCGGCGGCATCGCCGCTGTGGAAATTGTGCAGCAGCGCACCCCTTTAACCCCCTTCCCCTGGCAGCGGCGAATGGGTGGGGAAATCTGCCGCCGATTGCGATCGCATGGGGTGTTGCTGCGGCCGCTTGGTGATGTCGTTGTGATCATGCCCCCCTTAGCTGCCAGCAAAGCAAGTGTTGAGCAGGTATGCGAAAGTCTGCAGTCGGTCATGAGTCGATTTTCGGACTTATTGACTGACCATGGTTGATGATGGGTGTCATCCATTGGGGGTTCGTTATGGATACAAAGGGAATCACTTCGGCGGATATGCCCGGTTTGTTCATAACCGGAACCAGCACAGACATCGGCAAGACAACCGTGGCAGCGGCGCTGGCGGGTGCATTTCGCCGATGCGGGGTGCGGGTGGGGGTTTGCAAGCCGATTGCTTCAGGGTGCCCGAAGTATCCCAATCGCGGAAGCAGCCGGCATCTTTCGAATGCAGACCTCATGTCGCCGGATGCGGAGTTGGCCGCAGGCTGTGCCGGTCTGAAAGTTGATGATGAGCTCATGCCGATGATCAGCCCGGTTCGCTATGCGGCTCCGGTTTCGCCGCACGTCGCAGCTCGGCTGGAAAGCCGACCGCCCGATTGGAAAGCGATCAATCAGGCGATGGAGTATTGGCGGGCCCATTCAGATTTTATTATTGTCGAGGGAGCCGGCGGGTGGTTGGTTCCGCTGGACGATGATTATTACACCATTGCCGATCTGGCCGCCGCTCTGCGATTGCCGACGATCATCGTCAACGGGGTTTATCTGGGAAGCATTAACCATACCTGGCTGACCGTGGAGAGCATTCGCGGTCGCGGACTGACGGTAGCCGGTCTGGTAGCCAACCAAATACCGGAACCAGTCGATTTCGCGGCCCTGAGTTCGATCGAGGAATTGCCGCTGGCCACCGGCGTTCCCATTCTGGCCAAACTCCCCCACCACGCCAATGCGACGTTAACGCACATTCCCGATGAGTTTATCGATGCACTCGAGCCCTTTGCCCGCCGGTGGTGGGAAAAGGTCAAACCGACTTATTAGAGTTGATACCTGTACTGGTTCAGCCTGAAAAGGAGGACGAATCACGGTGCTTGAGGGATGACGGACGTCGCACGATTGCGTTTGACGACTTATGCGAAGTATTGGGCGCATGCAACGGTGGCGACGTTGCGGCATACTCCTTACGAGATGTGTTTTTTGATTGCGCCTTCCGATTAAATCTCTGCGGCTGCGGAGTTCTGGATGTACAATGCAATCGTGCTTCGGTGCTTTGGAGATTACATGCTGCGGGAAGAATTGCAGAGCAGATTAGATGCGATGGAATTTGTGCGGTTTTATGGTCTGCATATCGAGTCGCTTGAACCGAATCGGTGCATGACTCGAATCACGTATCAGAAAAAACTTGAACGCCCCGGCGGAATTGTTGCCGGTCCTACCTTCATGATGACGGCGGATGTAACCTTCTGGCTGGCGCTTGTGGGTGAACTAGGGGTGGATACGCCACTGGTGACGGCGAATCTCCAGAGCGCGTTTCTTAATGCGTGCCGAGAGGAAGACATTATCTGCGAAGCGAGGATTTTGAAATTCGGTCGACGCCTGATTTATGGCACCGCCGAGTGCCGCAGCCCGCGAGGTGATTTGTTCAGCCACCATACCGTGACGTACGCACGGATTATCAGGGAGTAGCAGACGGAATATCTCCGTTATGGGACGTATTCCTGTCCCAATTTGGCAAGATGATAGAGATGCAGAAGTCCGGCCGCCGCGGCAATCCTGACTTTTTCGGATGGATCGCGGAGCATGTGCACCAGGCGGGGCGCATTGTTGCCATCGGGTATCCATCCCAACGCGAGCGCGGCAAGCACACGATAGTCGGCATTGGAACTATGCGCGTAATGCCGGGCAATTTTTTCTCCCTGCTCGCTGCCGCGCTGACCGAGGCCGCGGGCGGCGATCAGCCGTCCTGCCGGAAGCGGATCATGGAGTCCGTTGAGAAGCACATTGGCAGCCAGCGGTGTTTCGAGGGACCGGCTGGTATTGAGGGCAGCGAGATGATCAATGGCGTAGTGCGAATAGCTCAGTGCGATGATGCTGGATATCGCGCGATGATAGCCCAGACGGGCCAGAGCGGAGGTGACCGCAAGGCGCACGGCGTGAATGGAATCATCGGAGTCCGTACGAAGCAGGCCAATTGCTGTAGGATCGCCCAATCTGCCTAAAACCATGGCGGCGTTGGCTCGCACGACGGGATCTTTGGAGTGTAGAAGCATGGCCAGTTGACCGACATATTGCTGATCACCTATCTTGGCCAGGGCGTAGATCACACCGCACCGCACGCTGGGGCCGCTGCCGGAATAGAGCTGGATCAGTTGGGATCGAAAGCCATGCAAACGGCGGTTCCCAATAACAATACAAGCGGTAAATCGGACGGCCGATGAGCGATCAACCAGTGCCTTCCGAAGCACTTTAACGGCCGTGGGTGCCGGAAGTTGTCCTGCAGATTCAACAGCCGCAGCGCGGATGGCTGGTGATGCGCTGTGCATGCCGTCCATAATAACGCTCTCGGCAGGTGCAATGGATATCTGCCTGGTCGCCGTCGGCGTGGTTGCACACCCGGCAACGATCAAAACAAGTGTCGCCACTCCGCCAAGCCGTAATTTCCTGCTGATGATTTTCAATGCCATGGCCTAACTCCATTTTTCAATCGTCAACCGGCTTATATGCCCTCGTATTTACACCAGATCATACCGTTCTGCGCGACTTCTGTCGGCGGATGAACCAATCTGCCAAGAGTATCATTACCATCATAACCGCTACCGCCAGTATGACACGTGGGAAGAGGTACCCGCCGCGCTGGAAGACAGTCACGCGGTCGTCAAGGGGCATATCAGCCGCCGCCACACCGGCAACAAAGGCGTGGTGTCCATGTTGACTGACGAGTTTGAAAATCCGCCCGGAAGGATTAATGAACCCACAATATCCGCCATTAACACACCGCGCCACACTGACGCGATTTTCGACGGCCCGCAACTGATCAAGCTGGAGATGCTGTTGCAGTTCCGCCCTGGACTGATACCAACCGTCGTTGCTGATGACCACGAGAAAGTCGGCACCTTTCACACCGTCGTTCGGGCGACAGAAGGCGCGGGCGGGGCCGGCCATAGCATCTTCATAGCAGATGGGGGAGGCGAAGCGCCACGATCGGGCCCCGACATGCAGCGTGAAATGTCGCCAGGCTGTACCGGGAGTCAACGAATAATCGCCGTTGGGGCCGAATGGCGTGAAATAGGAAAGCACATGATGCAGCCAGGGTGCGGAATGCTTGAATGGCAGATACTCGCCAAAGGGAACCAAATGCCGCTTGGCGTAGTAGCGGTGATTTTCGCCGTGATTCGGTGTGAAAAGTACGGCGATATTCTGCATGGAGGAAATTTTGCCGGCTTGATTAAACCGCACGCCGGAAGAGCCTACCAGCAGAGCGGTATGGTACTTTTTAGCAAAGGCGGTGAGACGATGGGCGAATTGCTGATCCATTATCAGCATGCGGCGTCCATGGCCGCAGGCATACCACGCGGGTGATTGGGCGAGCCAAGATGGATTGAGAAATCCGGGGACCATGGTTTCAGGCCAGGCGATCAGATCTGGATGCAGACGCTCTGCCTGCAGGCTGAGTTTAAAGTAGGAATTAAAAAGTCGCTTCTGGCTGCTGATGGAGTCACTCGATTTAACCGACTGCGGAATGTTCTGTTGCAGCACGGCGACGCGGGGCCCGCTCCGATACGGCGGGTGTTTCAATTGCAGCAGACCATAGCCGATCACCGCTAACCAGAGAAGGATGATCAGGGCAACTCCGCTCCAAGCGATTGCTTTCCGTTTTGGGGGTTTGCCGTTCGCGATACTATCGACCACATCCGCAATGACAGCGGAGGTCATCACCGCCAGAAAACTCAAACCGGATGCACCGAAGAGACTCGCGGACTGAAGCACAACGAGTGAGCCCGTGAAGGCCACACCGAGAGTAAACCAGGGGAAGCCGGTGAAAAGGTGACCGCGAAGATATTCAAGCGCCGTGAAAACAACAGGAACCGAAAGCCAGATGGGAAACCATTCAATGCGAGCCAAAAGGTGAGTCAGCAGGAAGAAGAGCGCAAGGAACAGGCCGCAGTAAATGCTCAGGGCGATATAACCTGGCACGGTGATGCCGGAAAGCCAATACAAATTCACGACATAATAAAGTGAAGCCACCAGCCAGACGTACAGCAGATATTTTTTATTGACGCTCGACTGCAGAGCTGCCATGATCAAAGGTGTTAGAGCAAAGGGAGTAAGCCACCAGAATGAAACAGTAGGAAACACCGCAGAGAGCATGAGCATGCTCAAAAACGGTAAAATCAGAGCTGACCATCTGCTGCGAGCCAGGAAAACCGAGGATGTTTTCGTCCCGGATTGAGGGTCAATTTCATTCATGCAAGCGGCTCAGCCATTCGTGCGTATCTCACCATGGCGTCAGGCAATCCACACTTGCGCCGGTTCATCGCACGATACGGGCGCTGCCACCCTTATATACGTGCATAAGTTCCGCATGGCTTATCTGACTTGTATCACCACGCGTGGTTTGAAGCAACGCGCCGTGGGCGGCGCCCAAGTCGACGGCGTCCTGCGGGTTCATACCCGTCAACATTCCATAGGCCAAGCCGGAACAGAATCCATCCCCCCCACCGACACGGTCTTCAATTTCCAATCCGTCGAAGCGCCGCGAGCGGTAAAATTTGCCGTCGCACCAGAGGATGGCCGACCAGTTATTGATGAGGCCTGATTTGACCTCCCGCAGCGTGGTGCCGACCATTTTAATATTGGGGTACCGGTTCACAACCTGCTCCACCATACGCTCATAGGCGGCGGTATCCAATTCCGAGAGGTTTTCATCAACGCCAGCGACCTCTATGCCCAGCACCTTCTGAAAATCCTCTTCGTTTCCGATCAGGCAATCGACCATTCCAACCAGTTCAGGCGTCACTTTTTGCGCCTCTTTTGCCGACCATAATTTAGAGCGAAAATTCAGATCATAGGAGATGGTCGTGCCGTGCGCCCGAGCCGCCTGCATGACTTCTTTCACGACGGCGGCGGTGCCGGTGGAGAGCGCGGCAAAGATGCCGCCGGTGTGGAGCCACCGTACTCCGTTTTTGAATAATTCGTCCACCTTCAACATACCCGGTTGCATATTCATGGCGGCGGAGTGCCCTCGATCGTACATGGTGACCGACGCCCGAACTCCAGTACCCACCTCCGTAAAATTCAGACCGATACGATCGCGTTTGCCGACGCCATCGTAAGGAGCCACCACCACGTGGGACATGTCCATGCCGACACTGCGACCGTGATTCAAGATGATCTGACCAAGAGGATTATCAACAATCCGGCTTAGAAAGCCCGTGCGAAGACCGAGGCGGGCAAGGGCATAGGCGACATTGTACTCTCCCCCGCCCACCCAGACCTCCATCAGATTGGAGAATTCAATACGGCCGTGCCCCGGGGGCGAAAGCCGAAGCATACATTCACCAAGACTGACCATATCCAACTTGGCATCTACGGCGGCTTTGATGATCATATGATTATTCCTCATTATCTCCGCATCGATGATGCCGACCCGGATGTTGAGTCACCCTTCACCGTCGGCCGTCCTCAATTCACCGAAGCCGCAGTAGAATATCGGCCGATCAGGCAGATGCCAAGTGCGGCGTTCAGTGCACGAAACGACGTCTGGTACCGACGGGATAAGCGGTTGGCAGGCCTTGCGTTGGTTATGGTGACGATGGCGACCGTGGAAACGGATCATATTTTTTTGGAGAGGTGAATCATGCAATCCAAAAAGCTGCGGAACAACCCACCCCTGCCAAAAGGTGTCGAGTCGCCGCGACCGATGAATCGTTACAGTGTCGGGGTGCCCGTTAAATCGGCGGCCGCCGAGGTGCTGACCATTATCCCGGTGCGCCAGTCCCGCGACCGTGCCGAACTAAAACGCGATTTTGATCCGGCTGTTTTCGATATGATCCTTGCAGAGATGCATGACAATCTTTTTTTGGCCGCCGAAGGGGAAATGCGCCATGTACGGACAGCGGGCGGCAGGATCGGACTTGTCGGTATGGGTAAGGATCATACCGAGCGATCCATGTACCGCTGGATCGGAGCCTGTGCGGTACAGATGGCGCGTGTGACGAAGATGGAATCGGTGGTGATCGTGCGCGGTTCCATTGCGGAAGAGAGATGGCCGCAGGCCGCCGCCGATATCGCCGAGGGAGCGGAGTTAGGCAGTTTCACATTTGGCCATTACAAACATACCTCCCAAGAAGATCGGAAGCCCCGCCCACTGCATCTGCATTTTGCCACAGATTCCGCCGTGAAACTGTTTAATACAGATCTGCAACAGGCTGTGACGGCGGCGGCGGCCACCAATTTCGTGAGGCAACTGGCCAACCATCCGCCGAATGTGATTCATCCCGAATCGTTGGAACAGATATGCCGTACGATGGCGGATCGACTGCACCTCAAATTCCGCGTCATTACGTTTGCCGAGGCCAAGCGTCTTTCGATGGGAGGATTATGCAGCGTTGGACGCGGCAGTCCGCACAGACCTGCCATCATTATTCTGGAACATACTCCGGCTGCATCTCGTGTTAAACCGCCGATTGCTGTGGTGGGCAAGGCCGTCACTTTTGACACGGGAGGAATATCCATCAAACCCGCCGCCGACATGGGGGCCATGAAATACGACAAATGCGGAGGAATGGCAGCGATCGGTGTGGCGGTTGCCGCTGCAATGCTGAATCTGCCGCAGCGCGTGGTTTGCGCTATTCCGACCGCTGAAAATATGCCCGACGGCGATGCCTATCGGCCCGGCGACATCATCCAGATGCACAACGGCAAAACAGTGGATGTAACCAATACGGATGCCGAGGGACGCCTTATTCTCGCCGATGCGATCAGTTACATCTGCGAAGAATACAAACCCAAATGTCTGATTGATCTGGCCACGCTGACGGGAGGCGTTGTAACAGCTCTGGGCGGGGTGTACGCGGGCCTGATGTCAAATCACGATGACCTGGCGGGGC
>JAJZKY010000196.1 GCA_021803885.1 Planctomycetota bacterium | reverse complement strand
CGCTTTCTACCTCGCGTGCCAGCGCCTGGACCGAGCGGACCTCGTTAAACGAAACCGGCGCCGGCGGTACCGTACCGGCGGACGTCGTGAGATAATCCGCGGTATTGTCCTCCACGAGGCGGCCGTTTCGGTAATAGCGGATGGCCGCCATGGCGTAGAGCCTTAAATCGCTGATGCGCATGTGCGGGGGTTGGCCGGAAAAATGGTAATATCCGTGATTGCCTTTATGCGCGATCCAGCTCAGGTACATCCACGGGAACGACGGGCCATTGCGCCCGATGTATTTGCCGGCGGCGTTTTGGGGTTGCAAGTTCAGAAGCGCTTTACCCGGACCGGTGCGCACGGATGGCGGCGGCCAATGGCCGCCAGGCCCGTCGCCGGTGGTATAGAAAAACATATGATCACCGGTGTTGGCATCCATCGTGAAGCCCGGCAAAAGCAAGACCTCGTTATCGCTGTGACGGGCACAGTCGGCCCGCAAAGCAGCCCACCGCTGCGGCGTCAGATCCGCGAAATCATCCAGAAATATGACAAAGTGCAGACCGGCCTTTTTGGCTGCGGCGGCATACTCCTCCACCGTCGACCGGCCGGAACTGTAGGTGGTTTTAGCGCCCATCAGCCCGCGATACAGACCCTGTTGGAACGTCGCGGTCTGCGGGGTTGCGCTTTGGCCGGTGGCGGCCAGTTGCCCGTTGCGAAATTTCCGGATATTCGGCGCCATGAGGGTCGTGGGTCCGGTGACGTATCCGCCCACCGCGCCGGTCGCCAGCGACGGGGCCGCAAGCCAGCGCCACGTGTTCTCCAGCAGCCGCCCAAAATCACTGGGCTTGTCGCCGCAACCGGCCGAAAGCACCTGCCGGTCGTAGATCCACTTGGTGCCCGAGCCGACCGAAAACTGCGGCCATTGATTGAGTATCGCCGCCCGCCCGGCGCCCAGCTCACGAATGGCCATCAGGGCGGGCTGCGGCACAGGCCCGCGGCGCTGGTAGGCATTCGGTGGTAGATGGTTGTGGGTTTTCAGGTTAATCGGCTGGGAATGCGCCGTGTGCGACGCCCGCAGCACCACCTGCCAGTGCGAATCCACAACCACCGGCCCGCCCATCGCCCCGTTGGACGCCGGCGCATTGGGGTACCACACGCCGTGGACACCCGCACTCACGGGTGATACCGGAACCTCGTCGGTATACGCCAGGGGAATCGGATAGGCCGCGTGGCGCAGGCTCCCCCGGTTGGCCGGGCTGGTTTCCACAATGGTCTCCAGCGGCCATTTGGCGCCCCATCCGTCAGCGATGGCCGCAAGCATCTGCTGGATACAATTGTATTCCTCGGGCATCAGCAGCACGCCGCCGCCCGCCTGCACATACCGGTTGATCAGCGCTACAAAAGCCGTGCGATGGTAGGAAGAAGCCCCGAACGTGTGCATCGCCACCCAGGCGTCCGGTGTGGCATTGAGCACCAGCACGTTGTAGCGCCGGATGCGATCCCACGGGACCTCTTTAAGGCTGTTGGTGTAATCCACTTGAAAACCATGCGCGTGGAGTTCCCGCAGGTAGTCCAGATCAACATAGAAGCAACCCATGCTGTCAATATCGGCCGGTGAGCAGAATAGCATGGCGGGCTGCCGCAACGACACGGCCACCGACTTGCGGACGCTGCGGCATCCGGTGAGCATGCCGCCGGCAGCCACAGCCCCGGCCTTTAAAATACTCCGACGCGGCACAGACACTTTGCTATTCATCAAACCAACACCTTTCATTCAACACGCCCCGTGCGGGCAGCGCCGATGCACGCCAGCCGCCGGCTCAAGGACCAAAATACCGCTAGCCCAGAAGGCCGCCATAGCCTCATCCGATCCGAACCCACATTTCAGCGATCGCGCCTCAATAGTGAATACCCAAAGCCGGCCACGCGCCGTGGCCACGCAACCACACCCACCGGACTACGGTATCGTTGTGCCGGGCGCCAGGATATTTTGAAAATTCGGATTGCTCGCCGCCAGTTCGCCCACGTGGCCGTCAAATTGGTAAAAACCTGAACCGAACTAAAACGCTCGGACTAGTCCAAGACATTCCCCATTCTGACCACCATCGCCTCCAATGTCAAACAAATTCTGCAAAGATTTTTGCTGCTTTTTTGTAGGTCTGTTTAATTCAATGGCTTACAGTTCAATTTATTTTTTGTTTTCTGGCCACTCCAACCTCAAAACCGTCGGTTCTGCACCCTCAACGCCGTTGATTTTGTCCCGCAGCCGCTCCAGCATCAACTTGGCCATCCGCACCACATCCACTTCCAGCCGCAAAATAACAGAGCAGATAAATTGCGCTAGCCCATGAGTTCCAGCGGCAATGCCACCGGCGCTACGACATACCATTCCGGATGAAACGGCAATCCGTGACGATCCAGCGCCTCGCGGAAACGCGCCTCGCCGAGGGCATTAGACTAAATCGGCATGCCCCAAAAGACAATGAGAAAGACTCTGCCATCCAACAGGCTCAAAAGTTGGGTCTCACGTATCGCGCCAGGTCACAACGCATAAAAATCGTTGAACACGCAAATGAGGCTGGATTACTTCCCGCACTTAGCCAAAATGCCGCGGCTTCAACCGTCCGCTCCAAAAGCTGGCCCAACCACGATGGATCAGCCTCCGCCATTTTCGGCCACCAACGGCCAATGTCGTTGCGGCACACCCAATCGCTCTCCCAGCCATATCGTGATGCCAAAGCCGACAAACCATCCAATGGTGGAGCCGGCGATAATGTCGCTGTAAAAGTGGGCCTGCATGACCATGCGCGAAAATGCCGTTCCCCATGCCACAATCAAAAACAAAATCCGCCCGCGTGGCGAAAGGTAAATCATCACCGCCGCCATGGCGAAGGCTGCCGTGGCGTGGCCGCTGGGAAAACTCAAATCAACCTGATTGATGAAGTTGCGCATGGGTTCAAACAAACTCAGGCCATTGTTCGTGTGGCCGGTGGGCAGACTTTGACGAGCTGTAGCCAGGCGGCTTAACGCCGCTGCCCCAAGATGGCCCGCCTGGTGCACCAGCACCCACCCCTTCTCGGTCCAGTGAAATAAAAAGCCATGTTCATGAACAAATATACCCTTGTTGAGATAGCCGATGGGGCGCAGCCGCCCCACCAACGGTTTAATGACCGCGGAAACGCCGCCCCCCCCAAGCACGCCAGCGATGAGCATCACCGCGGCTTTCCAACCCGCCGGATCGTACCATAGGAGCACAGCCGCAACAAAAATAACCTCCTCCGGCTCCCCGACATCACGCAAAATGCGCCAGAGATTCTCACTATTATGATATACGTGGGAGTTTAGAGGCGGGGTCACCGTTCTCCACCAGGGGGCATGGGGGTGGAGTTGAGGATTTTCCTTAACCTTGTCCCAGTTGTACGGAGCTTGATTGCCCATGAACCAGCGCGTGGCCCGCCAGGCAACCGTATCCAGCCGGGCATTGAAACTCAGCAGGGCTGCCTCCGCCACCAGCACCAGAGCCAGAATGATAAGATTTTTTTTCAGGACCGGATGCTGCAACGACCACGATTGTTTTTCCGCACCACGTGGATTCATTCAGCCACACCCCTTCAAAGGCCTAACGACATGTCGCCACAGCAACCGCCACCTGGCCACAAAGGCCCTCCAGCCGCGGCTGCCCCGGCAACACCCAATGCATACCAGATCGCCCTGCATATGACAACCGAACGCGCCCTGAGGCGCCGCCCACATCAGACAACTGGAGCCGTCGGCGCCAAGGTAGGTGAGTCGGTCGGTCTGCCTGTAACCGGGGGACTAGATGATTCCGCCGCGGGCGCTTGAGGCCCGGGCTTTTCAGCACTTGGAACATCGAACGTGTCGGCGGACTGGGCCGACGTAGGCCGACGCCTCCGCTCCGCCCGCTCCGGCCGATTTTGGTGCTGCAGTTTGTCCTGTTCTTCCTTGGCCACACGGCCGGCCTTGCCTTCAACCACCGCCGCCGAAAGCTCCTGCATGACCAGATCAATGGCGCGCATGGCATCATCGTTGCCTGGAATGGCAATATCCACCATGTCCGGATCGCTGTCGGTATCGATAAGACCGATCACCGGTATGCCCAGCTTGCGAGCCTCCAAAATTGCGTTGGCTTCGCGCTTAACATCCACCACGCACAAGGCCCCGGGCAAACGTTCCATGTTGCGAATGCCGGCAAGGTTGCGCAAAATTTTACGGTATTCCCGTTTCAAGCCCGATTCCATTTTTTTGGAATACTTTTTACTAACGTCCGGCGCTTCGAGAATCTGTTCCAACTCCTGCAACCGTTGCAGACGCGACCGAATGGTGCGAAAGTTCGTCAGCGTGCCGCCCAGCCAGCGCTCGGTTACTACCGGCATCCCGGTTTTTTTGGCCACGTCGTCAATGACTGCCCGGGCCTGCCGTTTGGTGCCCACAAACAGCACGTCACGGCCGCCGCCCACCAGACGCCCCAGAAATCGCTGCGCCGCGATGATTCCCTTGAGCGTCTCGCGAACGTCAATAATGTGAATTAAATTGCGCTTCCCGTAAATGTACGGTTTCATCTTCGGACACCATCGGCTGGTGCGATGACCAAAGTGGATGCCCGCATCAACAAGTTCCCGAACCAATTGCTGGTTGGCCATTAGAAAACCCCCGAGTTGTAACAGCGATTTCGCAAGCCGGCCGGTAGGGCTTCTTACCATCGCTTATGTGTGCTGACCAAAAGAACAGCACATAAAACAAACGATGTCGGCGTCCAGCCAACACGACCGGAACTCTGCCGACATCACGGCCAAGACGATTGATCTTACCGGCGGGCGGTTGTCCGGTCAACTTAGATGGATTTGCGAATTTTGGAATGCCCAACTTTTGGCCAATGTGGCCACCCAGATGGCATCCAGGGTTTGATCTTCACTTCAACAGCACGACACGACCGGTATCCAACTCATACCGGGCGGCCAAAATTTGAAGTTTGCCGGCTTTTATTAACTTCGCCAGAACCGGCAAGTTCCGCAGCCGCTGTGCTTGCAGCCGGGTGTTTTCATCAATGGAGTTATGCAATACATTTCCAGGCATGGCTTTAGCGGCCTCCAGAGCCGGATGTATGGCCTGAATAACCGAAGCCAGTTCCGGACTATGTTGATCCGCACCGGGATGTAGCGCCGCCTTCACCGCCCCACAATCATCGTGCCCCACCACCATCACCAGATGCACATGCAAATGCTCCACCGCATATTCCACACTGCCCGCGGCCGCCTTATCAATGACATCACCGGCCAGACGCACCACAAAAAGACGCCCCAATCCCTGATCAAAAATGAGCGTCGGCGGCACCCGCGAATCGGAACACGCCACGATCACCGCCAGAGGTTGTTGCCCTTTCACCAATTCCGCCCGACGAGCCGGCGACGCATCCGCAAACGTCAATTGGCCTTCCACAAATCGCTGGTTGCCCCGCATCAGGCGTTGCAGCGGCGTGGCCGCCACAGGCGATTTGGCCAGGCCCGTTTTCCCGGCGCTGCAGCCGACCATCGCCGACGGCATCATCAACAATAAAATCAACGCCGTTGCGGCCTTGCGCCAGGAACATGAAACATCGATCATGGTCAAAACTTTCTCCTCATCATCGGGTCCGGCCTTTTTACGAAAAACTCCTGGCTCATCTTAAAACCACCCTCGAAGGCTGGCAAGCCCTGCCTGCGGTTGTGTTGAAACCCCATTGCGGAGAAACTATATATACTGTTGGTGGATCCGCTTTGCGGGTCGTTAAGACCAAGGTACGCAAAAAGCGGTTGAAGGTGGCGGCATGCTCAAAGATAGAACCCGGAATATTATTGTCGGCCTGACATTTATTGTCGCGGCGGTGGCTTTTGTGGCGGGCATATTTTTTCTGGGCAAGCTTCCCGCTGTGGGGCCTCATGCGCCCTACAGGGTAACCGTTGTTGCTCCAAACGCCGCCGGCCTCTCTTCCGGTGATGTGGTAAGTCTTAACGGCGTGACGGTGGGGACCGTCTCCGACGTTTTCCTGCCGCCCCATTACGCCAGTGCCGACATCAGGCTATCCATCTATCAAAAGTACCACCTGCCCAGCAACACCGTTGCGCAAATTGGCACGCGCACCATCGGTACATCTTACGTAACCCTGATGGTGCCCCAGCCCGCCGCAACCGCCAACCTGCCGGAAAACGGCACGGCCATCATTCACGGCTCCTCAGCTAGTTCCAGCCTGATTCCCAATTCGGTGGTGGAGAATTTTACCGCCATCAAAAGCGACTTTGGGAGGCTTAGCGCCAAGCTGGACCGCGTTGCCGATGATCTTCACGCTCTGCTTAAGCCCGCTGGGCTAAGCACCGTGCAGCCATCCGGAAAAGCCCTTCCTTCAGCCGATTCAGACAATATCAGTGCGCTGATCCAGCGCCTCAACGTGACCATTGCTTCCTTCAACCGGTTGATGACGGATAAAACGCTTCGCTCCCAAATCCGGGAAATTGTGGCCAATGCCGCCACCTCATCACGGGAACTCAAAACCATTCTAGCCAGACTCAATGGCACTCTCACCCGCGCCAATGCCACTTTGGCCAGCGCCCATAGCGCCGCGGCCAATGTGGGCGCTGTGGCGCTAAGCGCCCGCCGCAAGATTGCCGCCGTGAGCGTCCATTTGACCGACCTGCTGGAGCATCTGGACTCGATTACCCAATCCATTGCCGCCGGGCACGGAACTGCCGGTCGATTGGTTCAAGACCCCCGCCTCTACAACGCGCTATTGGATCTAACTCATCAACTCAAGGGCACCGTGAACGACTTGCATGCTCTGATCAAACAAATACAGGCCAAGGGCGTAAAATTAAACCTGAATTTTTAGCGAATGTTGTCTGAAAACCCGCCAGGGCGATCACCACCGGACCGGCACGCACGACATCCAGCACTGCGGCGTGGCATTGGCCGGCGGCGCCATTGGACACCAGGCACGTGGGCTTAGCCTTCCAGCAGCAAGTCCATAGCGGCCACGCGATCCAGCGCCGCGCGACGCCGCGACGCCATTTCCGGAGTGTCCTCTTGAATTCCCTGGGCTTTTTCTCTTTCCCGCTCCACCAATTCTGCGGTAATCTGCTTTTCCGTCAGCGCCTCTTCCGCAACAATGTTCAGGATGTTATCGCGCATCTGCGCGTAACCACCATTGACTACAAAGCGGGTCGTTTCCTGCTGCATTTCCAGCTTCAAAATGCCAACGCCTAAACGCGTGACAAACGAAGCGTGCCGGTTCAGCACGCCCAAGCCGCCATCGTGTGCCGGTAAAATGGCCATGGTCACCTCTCCGTCAAAAACGAGGGCCTCGGGAGTTGCCAGTGCCGCCTTAAATGGAGTAAACGCCATGCTGTTAATCCTCTACGCCAGACTTGACGTTAGCATAACCAAGACCGCGACGATTTGCCAATGATCGCCCCTCAATTTTGTATCCGCTCACACGCACGCGACGACCGGACGGTAAAAAACCGCGGATCGCCCGATGCCGCGGATACAAACAAATGGCGGTCCCGCCTTGGCCCCGTGCACAATTGTCGCTGCACCGAGCCACCCACGCCGCGGCTGGCCGCAACACGCTTGGGCCGTTATACTGCCTCTGTAATCTCGGCCACGCCGAGATCATGATAATCAACAAGGAGAATCACATGCCCGACAATGACCAGTTGCTCGCCGAAGCTAGAAAACTCGGCAACCTCATCGCCGCCCAACCGGATCGGGGCGCACTA
>JAJZKY010000195.1 GCA_021803885.1 Planctomycetota bacterium | reverse complement strand
GATGTGCCTGAACGCAAATGCTGCTTCAGCACCCTCTCTTCTTCCGCCGACAAACGAATTACCGCCGCTGGCCTCGCCATGGCAACAGCTTATCGTTATATCGCCAATTATCGCAAGTAGGCACTAGGTCCGCTGATATACTGCAGACATGTTGTCTAAAGAGAAACAGTTATCCGTTCTCCATATCGGTAAGTTTTATCCGCCTCACCGTGGCGGAATAGAGACACACCTCTACGATTTGGCGACGCGCCAGGCATCTGAGATCGCAGTGGAAGTGGTGGTAGCTCATGACCATGCGAGGACGGATAGCGAGATATTGGACGGCGTGGGTGTCACTCGATGCGCGACACTTGGGGTGATTGCATCGATGCCCGTGTGTCTGGGGATGGCTGGCGAGATTCGGCGACATCCTGTGGACATTGTTCACCTTCATACCCCGAATCCAGGGGCTGCGCTAGCGTTGCTGCTGAGCGGGCACAGGGGGAAAGTGGTTGTTACGCACCACGCGGATACGATGGGGCGACGGGTCCTGCGGAAGCTGAGTGATCCGTTTGTTCGAGGGGTTATGGATCGCGCCAGCGCGATCATAGTAACCTCATCGCGCTACCTTGGCAGTTCGCCGGAACTATCGGCTTATCGGAAAAAGTGCCGGGTGGTGCCGCTTGCCATCGATCCTGCGCCGTATTACGAGGTTCTTCCCGAAAGCCGAATGATTCGAGATCGGTTCGGAGCGCGAATGCTGCTGGCAGTGGGTCGACTCGTGCCTTATAAGGGTTTCCGCTTCGCGATCGAGGCCATGCCCCAGGTAGATGGTCATCTTTGCATTATCGGAACCGGTCCTGAGGATAGCTTTCTTCGGCAGCTTGCGAGGGAAAGGAACGTCGCTGAAAAAGTGACGTTCCTGGGCCGGGTGGATGATCTGCGCCCTTATTATCAGGCCGCAAGTGCGTTTGTGCTGCCTTCGGTCACTCGTGCGGAAGCGTTTGGGGTAGTGCAATTGGAAGCGATGGCTTCCGGAACGCCCATAATTAACACTCATCTTGATTCAGGCGTTCCGGAGGTGGCAGCTGATGGTATAAGTGCGATTACTGTGCCGCCGAACGATCCGAATGCTTTAGCAGCAGCGATGAACTCTTTGTTGAGCGATCCGGGTTTACGCAGCCAGTTGTCGGCGGGTGGAAGGCACGCGGTCCAGGAGACCTATGCGCTCGAAATAATGGTGAGTACTACACTCGATATTTACCGGGAAGTTTTAGGAGCGACAGCGAAGTGAGCTTCTTTCCGAGACCTCAGTTTGTTTGATCCCAGAACCCATGATTGCTTTTTGAGGGTGTAAGCCCAAACCGCCGAAAATTCCGACAGCCTGTGATGGCAATCCCTGGATAGTCCTTCAGATCAATCACGCCAGAAATCTTTGAATCGATCCGGTGCCAGTTCGGTATAGCGAGTGGTGTTCTGGATGTTGCGGTGTCCCAGGTATTGTTGGATCGCCCGTGTATCCTGCCCGTCGTTGGCCAGTTTGTATCCGGTGGCGTGGCGCAGCATGTGTGGGTGAACCTGGAACGCGATTCCGGCCTCGCGCCCAGATCGGTTGACGATCTTGCGTATTGCATCGACGGTGAGCGGAGCTTTGCGCTCGCTTACAAACACGTAGCCAGTGTGCAGGTAGTCCCGTTGGAGCCGGCGCAGGGTACGCAGCTCGGGCCCACGCAGGGGATGAACCGACGGGATGCCATTTTTGCGTCGAACGACGTGAAGCAGCCCTTGTTGTAGATCTACCTGATCCCAGCGCAAGCTTCCCAGTTCGGATACGCGCAAACCATGCCGGTAGGCGACCAAGATTAAGGCCGCGTCACGAATAGGGGTAGGTATGGATTCTGCTGTCGGCGTATTGCTTCACGACGGCAAGCGCATCAAGTACAGGCCGATGGGTTTCGTTATTGGCTATTATTGTCCAACCCCCGGGAAAGTAAAATTGAGTCAGGCAGCAGGCTTGAGGATGGTTCGGTAGAGGGTGGAGCGAGCGATCCCGAAACGGGCGGCGATCTCGGCAACTGGGATATCGGCGGATTTGAGCAAGGCCCGAATGGTTTTTATCTCTTTGGGCTTACAACCCCGTTCAGCGACCCATTCCTCGGTGGATGGAGTCGCGCCCCACGCGGGGCGCGTGGATTGAAACTGTTTTCTGGCAGAACCGGGCCTGACGCGGAGCGGCAGCACGCTCCCGGGCGGGAAGACGGGTAGACAAAAACGGAGCCTGTGGTTCAGGCTCCGTCAAGGTTGGTTATTTGGGCTATGCAGCGGTATGTTTCTTTGCTGGCTTCGACTGTGCTGTTGCATTCATCTTCTTTGCAGCTTGCGCCTTATCTTTCGCAGTGAACTCGTGCTTCACTTTGAGGGCGATAGCGTCGGTGTCCACCTTGTAATACTCGGCAGCTTCTTTGAGCACCTTGCCAGCATTCGGTTGTGTCCGTACTGCATGGAGAATCACCATTTCCATCAGCAGCCGTCCGAGTTCGCCTTCCTCGGCTTTGCGGATGTAGGCAGATAGCAGCTTCGGTATTGAGTCGGTGTCCTTTGCCTTTTTGATGCCGCGATTGCGGGCGACAACCTCCAGCCGCCGTTCATCCAGCATCGGTACAATCCGTTCCACGATGAAAAGCAGGTCGCGTTTCATTAGCCGCACGGGAACGGCGGCGATGATGGCATTCAGGACGCGCAAGCCCGTTACCTGGGCCAGCGCTTCCTCGCGGCGCTGCTTCTCCTGCTCGGCCTTCCCGTTGGCCTTGGCGGGTGGTTTCTGCTTTTTCGGATGGTGAACCGGACAGTTGGGGTCGGCACAGATTTTGCGGAGTTCGCCTTTCTCCGTGCCTTCCGTGATGATGGCCTCGGTCGTGGACTTGCAGGTCTTGTACTCCGGCCAATCCTGCTGGTGCTTGCCGGTGGGCTTCTCCTGTTTGATTTCGATGTACTTGTTGCGCGGGATTGCTGTGCTGCCTTCGGCTGGTTGGCCGTAAGCAGCGGAGATTTGTACCAGCTTTGGCTTGGCTGCGATGGTCTTCGCAACATGCGCGTCCACTTTGGTCTGGTAGCAGGCGGGGTCGGTGCAAGCGTCCTGCTGAACATCCGCAAATAGCAACTTGTTGTGTCCTGTTCGCTTGGGGCAATCCAGACAAGCGCCAGCCTGCGGGTTGAGGGTAGCGTCACTCTTGGAAAATGGCGCGTCTTTCAAAATGAGCAAAATGTTGTGTTCGATCCATTGCTGGAGATTGCGGACGGGCAGCAGGATGCGTTTGCTCTTGCTGCCGCCTCCCCAATCCTCACGGAAGCAAGCGGCGAGTGCCTGTTCCTGCTCGGCTGGCTGGAGTTTCGCCAGCAGCAGCGCATGGCCAACGCCGATTTCGTCTTTGTAGAACGCCTCGATCACTGCCGGAGCGAGTTCGGTCAGCTTGATGCGCTGGGCACAATAGACAGGCGTTTTTCCCGTCTTGGCGGCAATTTGTTCGATGGAGTATTTCGGCTCCTCAAGATTCAGCAAAGCGCGGAAGCCTTGCGCTTCCTCCAGAGGATGCACGTCGCGTCGCTGGAGATTTTCAATCAACTGCGCTTCCAGTGCTTCCGCGTCGGTAAGGTTGACGATGCGGACGGGGATGGTTTCAGACTCGGCCATTTGCGCGGCGCGGTAACGCCTTGCTCCGGCCACGATCTCGAAGCTGCGTTCATTCAAAGGCCGCACAAGCAAGGGCGAGAGAACGCCCTGACTGCGGATGCTGGCTGCCAATTCTTTCAATGCCGCATCTTCAAAGATGCGGCGCGGGTTGGACTTCGATTCGGTCAATACGGCAAGTGGAAGGTTGCGATATTCGGTGGTTGCGATTGAGGTAGACATGATGCGCTTCTCCTATGGGTGAACGTGCGTGGATAGAGAGAGCGGACAGCCGTTGGCCGTCCGCCCATTGGTTGCGGTGGACTAGCTGGCGGCTGCCATTGCATCTTGCGGTTGCTGTTCCTCCTTCTCCGGCTTCGTTTCCAAAGCGGCCAGAATGACGGCAGAGGCTTTCTGGATGACCTCAAGGCTTTCAGCCAGCAGCGATGCGTTGCCGTGGTAAAGCTGGATGTAATCGGCGGACGCGGTTCCCGTCTGTAGCCCTACGGCCTTGCTCACCACGAACGCGATCGCCTCGGCTTCGGTTTCGCGGACGGTCTTGGTGGTCTGGGTGCGGCGTTCGGCTTTGTGCAACATCTCGTGCGCCAGTTCATGCACAAGGGTTGCGAACTCTTCGGCCTTCGACTGACCGGGAAGCAAAACAATCTTGCCGCCGTAGCTCATGCCCATTGCTGGCGCAATGCGCTCGTTAAACTCAAGCTCGATACCCTGAATGGTGATGAAAGCAATCAGACGGTCGCGGTGTTCGCCGACTTCGCCTTTTACACCGTCCATGCCGGGAAGTTCTTTGCCTTCGGTCTGCGAAACGTCGAAGACGTACACGGCACGAAAGCCAACCAATACCGGGACATTTTGTTTTGTGATGTCCTGCTCTGCCTCGGCATCCTTCTTGCGCTTGACGCCGATCATGGGCGCGAGAATCTGGATTCCTTTCTCGCCTTTCTTCACTCTGCGGCCAAGTTGGTTCCACGCATAGAGTCCGGCAACGTGGGTTGCATCTGGCTTTTGTCGTGCAATTTGGAGAATGTTTCCGAAACTGTAATTGTGAAAATGGCTCATGGCCATCAGATAAGAAGTGAGTGCGTCACTGCGTCCCGCCTCAAGCTGCTCGATGAGGAAGTCCACGTTTTCGCGGATGAGTTTCTGCGTCGCGTTTTCATTGCGCGACGTGCCTGTGCTGTTGCTGTTGTTGCTGCTTTGATATTTCATTGTTTTTGCCCTTCCTTGGTGTCCCGTTTGGGAGTGGTTTGTCCTTCACAAAGCGCAGCGGACAAACCCGGACAAACGGACACCAAGGCAGAACGAGGGCAGCGGAGGTGGGAGGCTGGAGGGTGGGCGCGGCAAGTGCCAAACACGCACCATCGTTTGGCACGCAGACGGCGCTGGCCCGAACGGACTCAGCAAGGCCCGTTCAGCGCGCACTGTGCGCTGGGCCGCCACCGGAGCGGCACGAAGTGGAAAAAAGGCGCGCGTAGCGCCTACCGAGGGTTTGCTGTTGTTTAGAGATGGATTCCAAGATTCGGCCCTTGCTCGTGCCGTGGCGCGATCTCCCGCTGCGGCGCGATTGCCTGCTCCGGCTTCTGCTCCTGCTTTTGTTCTGGCTTCATCTCCGGCGCATGGGCGCTGCTGTGCGATACATCATGCCCCAGCGCCGCTTCCAGCTTCTCACGGTCGTTGGTGAAAAGTTGTGCGTCCCATTGCCCGCGCGAGACGGCGACATAGGCCATGCGGCTGTTGAGCAGGTCTTTGGCTCCCAGATCGGTATCGACGTGGATCAGCACCCGGTCGGCGGTCTGTCCCTGGCTGGAATGGCTTGTGACCGCATAGCCGTGATCGAGATGCGGATGCTCGCGCGGATCGACGCTCAGACTGCGGCCTCCATCCATCTTCAGACTCAACCGCCCATCCTGGCCGATGGCTTCGACCGTTCCTAATTCGCGGTTCGCTATCTTCAAGTCATTCGCGGGCGCGGTGAACTGGATGCGGTCGCCTGGGGAAAACACTTTTTCCTGCTCGCGGTAGACGGAGACGCCCTGCTGCCGCCTCGGATCGTAAGTCCGTTCCGTGCCGTCGGCCCGCACCACCGTCAACAGGTTTTTCTCAGCGTCGGTGCTCTTTACCCGCGCATACTCGCCGCGCTCGATGCCGGTCTCCTTCGACGTGCGGGAATAGCGCAGCACGTCGTTGAACGCATATCGTTCGGCCCATGTCCGCTCCGGCCCGGTAAGGTCCTGGCGCGGCACAAGCGTCTGAATGCGATGCTCTTCTTTGCTGACCACGCCGCGCCCCTGCAACTCGGCATGGATGCGCTCATTGATCTCGGCGCGGGAGCGGTTGTCGGGCGAGACGACCAGCGTGCTTCCTGGCGATTTCGCATACTCTTTCGCTATCGCGGCGATGCGGTCCTCGTGGCCTTTGATCTCATGGACCCTTCCCTGCCGCTCCAAGCTTTGTACCGCCTCCACTACCTGCCCGCGCGCAAGCTGCTCGACCACCTGTTTCAGCTCCGGGTCTTTCTGGCGCACGATCTCTTCGAGCTTCACCGTCCGCATTCCGGCTTGCTGCAACTGCGCGAAGGGCCGCCCGGCCTCGACTGCCTCATGCTGCCGCCGATCGCCAACCAGCAACACGCGGTCGTTGGGATGGAGTCGAGTCACAAACTCGTGCATCTGTTGGGTGGACGCGAGCGAGGACTCATCGAGCACATAGAGCCGCTGCGCTCCCGTGTCAGGCTTAGCCCCAAGCGTCAAATGTTTCTGCAAGGTGGAAGTCTGAATATCCGCCTCGGCGAGCTTCTGCGCCGCGCGGGACGTGGGCGCGAAGCCTTCGACCGTATACCCCTGCGCCTCCACGCCTTCACGGATGACGGCCAGGGTCGTCGTCTTGCCCGCGCCGGCAACACCATCGAAGCCGACGATCTTCTCGCGCGAAAGAAAGACCTCATCGACCGCCTGGCGCTGCGCGGCATTCAGCTCCTGGTGGCGGTCCTCCGTCGCAAGCCGTACCTGCGGCGAGACCAGCATCGGGTCGCTATGGCCGCGCTGGTTCCCTTCCTGCATCCGCGTAACGATCTCGCGCTCCATGCGCAGCATCGTGGAGGTGGTGTACTGCTGGCCCGCTCCAACGTGATTCTACCGTGCGGAACTCTCCAGCCTGCGCTCTGCGTTCAAACTCCTCCCGCACCTGGCTGGAACTCACCTGCCCCATGGCGCGGTTGAGCGCCGCTTCGAGAATCGCTCTACGGTCCACGACGGCGAAGCGCTCGAAAAGATGCTCGCGGGCATAGGTCACGGCCTGCTGTGCGTGCCCCATGCTTCTACTCCGGTCGGGTTCATAGGCGTGCCGCTGTCCATGTTCCCGCGCCTGGGCCACTACTCTGTCGGCCTGATGGCCATGCTGCGCGGCCAGCTCGCGGTGCCGCTGCAACACCTCTTCCGGCGACAGTAGTTCCTTGCGGTCGCGCGTCCGGTGCGCCGCAACCTGCGCGGCCCCAGCGCCGTCGATCCCCAGCTCGCGGAGATGGTCTTGGATCTGCTCCCGGCGCGGGCTGGAAGCCTCCAGATATTCCTTCGTATACTCTTTGATCTCCGGCTGCCCATGCTTGCCGCGTTCCAGCTCATACCCCAGAGATTGCAACCGCATCGCCAGCTCGGAGCGGTAGACGCTGGTCGCATAGTGCTGCGAAGCGAAAAGCTCCTGCGGCTGCAGGGCGCGTGTTTGGCCACTGTCGCGCTCGGTCACATTGAAGATCACGGCATGGGTGTGGAGCTGCGGCGCGGCGTAGCCTTCGACCGGACGCGCGGTATCGTGCTCGAAGGTCGCGGCGATGAATTTGCCGGTCGTTTCCGGCAGATGAACGTTGCCGATCCGCGCCTGGGTGTACCGCTCCAGCTCCGACAGTGCTATGCGGACGCTCTCCCGATGCGCTTCCCTCACCCGGTCGTCGCCGCCCACGAGCGCGGTGAGAGAAACACTCTTGGGTGCGCTGAAAGTTGCGTCCCATCCGGCGCGATGCTCCACGCTCGTCACTTCCCTGCCGTACTTGCCCTCATAACTCCGCGCTGTCTGATGCTGGACGAGTTGCGCTTCCGTCTCCGGGTGCTGCCCTTCGCTCAAACGCGCGAAGTGC
>JAJZKY010000194.1 GCA_021803885.1 Planctomycetota bacterium | reverse complement strand
TATTGAGCTGCTGCTGGAAATCCACGCTCGCCTGATGCGCATCGAGCTGCTGTTGAAGTTGCTGGATATTATCGAGAGACTTTTGTACTTCTTGTTTCAGTTCATTCACGGTAGCGGCGGCGGATGCGTTGCTTTGCGAGGCGGAAGTGTCCTGGGCACTAGCTGACAAGCTTAATCCAATAAAAAAGGCAGTGGCGATCAGGAAAACTTTCCCTAGTTTAGGACGACTGGCTCCCGCAAAAAAAGCAATTGGCTGTGGCATAGTTCTCCCCTTATCTCAAGTCGATTCTTAGATAGTCTGGCGACAGCGGAGAGGCGTCGGGGCCTGCTAACAGAGGGGCGTCATGGCCTGTCTGATACGAACTACAACTTCACTTACAGTCTCTTTGCAAAACTCTAGAGGTGCGCCTCTGACTTAGAGAGCGATTCGGAATTTCACAAGAATGCGATAGAAGAAACTATCTGGGCGACGCGGGCAGATAGTTATTTACAGTACAGATTGGATGTTTTCGTTGTACTGTATACAAGAGCGTATCCAAATGGTCCCGATATGTAAAGACATTTTTTCTGGGTGGAGTCTGGCCGAGTGGCAGGCCGGCTATCGTCGCGGCACGATTCACCCGCGTAACTTGCTCGAAGCACTCGACCTTCGGCCGGACGACCCGGCATGGATTACGCGGATTGATGAGGTCAGATTCAACGCGCAACTCGAAGACCTGGAGGCTAGGCTGCTGGAAGTGGATGGAGATTTCCACAAACTCCCACTCTACGGTGTCCCCTTCGCTGTCAAAGACAACATCGATGTCGCTGGGTGGCCTACAACTGCGGGCTGTCCGGGATTTGCTTATATCGCGGAGGCGGATGCAACGGTAGTGCGCCGCTTGCGACACGCGGGCGGCATAGTAATCGGCAAGACGAACCTAGATCAGTTCGCTACTGGACTTGTCGGCACTCGTTCCCCCTATGGATCTGTTCCGAATTCTTTTCGTCCAGAGTTCATCAGTGGAGGTTCGAGTTCCGGGTCAGCTTCAGCGGTTGCGCGCGGCATTGTTCCCTTTGCGCTGGGAACCGACACGGCCGGTTCGGGCCGCGTGCCGGCGGGGATGAACAATATCGTCGGCCTGAAACCCACACGCGGATGGCTCCCTATCACCGGGGTGGTTCCGGCCTGTCGCACGCTGGATTGTGTTTCAATCCTCGCGCTCACCCTTGAGGATGCGGAGTTGATTGCCGCCATCGCCGCCGGATTTGATGCAGACGATGCCTATTCACGCGTTCAGCCCGCGTCCGCTCCCGTGGGCTTTGCGGATCGTCCGCGGCTAGGCGTTCCGCAGAAGCTGGAGTTTTACGGCGACGAAGAAGCTGCCCAGATTTACAACCGGGCTCTCAAAATGGCCGAGGATCTCGGCGCAGAAATTGTGCCGATCGACTTCACACCTTTTCTGGAGCTTGCTGTGTTGCTGTATGAAGGCCCGTGGGTAGCTGAGCGGTTTGCCGCCGTTGAGGCGCTGTGGCAGCTCACTCCAGACGCCATTCACCCTGTGGTGCGCTCCATTGTAGAAAAGGCATCCAGGTTTTCCGCCACCGACGTATTTCGAGCAGAGTACCGTCGTGCCGAGCTGACGCGTCTCATTGAAACTGCGATGGCCAATGTGGACGCGCTGTTCGTGCCAACTGCGCCCACTGTGTTCACTATCGCCGAGGTCCTTGCGGATCCGATCGCACTGAATGCCAAGCTCGGCATCTACACGAACTTCGTCAATTTTGCCGATATGTGCGCGCTCGCTCTCCCTGCCGGCATCCGCCGCGATGGATTGCCCTCCGGGATCACGCTGCTGGCTCCGGCCTGGCATGATCGGGCGCTGGCCAGCTTCGGACTTCGCTGGCAACGCCATCTCAGCGAGACGCTTAGCAACACGACTATGGGGGCTACTGGGCGCGCCTACTCCACCCCACGGGAAAGTCTCCACACGCCTCCGCCGAATACGATCCGCGTGGCCGTGGTAGGCGCACACCTACGCGGAATGCCGCTAAACCATCAGCTCACTTCTCGCGGCGCGGCATTTGTCGAAGCAACAAAGACCATCGACAAATATCGCCTATTTGCTGTCGCGAATAGCAAGCCTCCTAAGCCCGGACTCCTGCGTGTCGCGGACGGAGAACAGGGTGCGTCGATTGCGGTAGAACTGTGGGACGTACCACGGGATAACTTTGGTTCGTTCACCGCGGAAGTGCCGCCGCCGCTAGGCATCGGAAACATCACCCTGGTCGACGGGCAAACTGTAAAAGGATTCATCTGCGAACCCTATGGACTCGCTGGAGCGAGGGATATCACCTCCTTCGGTGGCTGGCGGGCTTATCTGGCTAGCCTGTAATTTGTACCAACCTCTACGCACCGGAGATAGCGATGTTCTCTACTATTCTTGTAGCCAATCGCGGGGAAATTGCTCTCCGCGCCATGCGAACTTTTCGCCGAATGGGCATTCGCAGCGTTGCCGTCTATGCGGATGCGGATCGGGATGCGGCGCACGCGCGCAGCGCCGATTCGGCGATCGCTCTAGGAGGAGTGCGACCCGCAGAGAGCTATCTTCGCATCGATAAACTGATCGATGCGTGCCGTCAGTCGGGTGCTGAAGCTGTTTTCCCCGGTTATGGGTTTCTTTCAGAGAGCGCGGAGTTTGCCGAGGCGTGCGAGGCGGCAGGAGTGGTTTTCATTGGCCCTACGCCCACTCAGATGCGCGACTTCGGTCTGAAACACCGCTCTCGCGAACTTGCGGCCAAAGCAGGTGTGCCCCTTACACCCGGAACCGGGCTGTTGTCGGGGGTCGAAGAAACTCTTGAAGCGGCAGAACGCCTGGGTTATCCGGTGATGCTCAAGAGCACGGCAGGGGGCGGCGGTATCGGTCTGTCGCGATGCGCAACGCCGGAAGAGCTAATCGCGGCCTATGAGAGCGTGCAGCGCCTCGGCGTGCAGTTTTTCCGCGATGGCGGCTTGTTCCTTGAGCGTTACATCGAACACGCGCGCCACATCGAGGTACAGATTTTTGGCGATGGTGAAGGTCGCGTCGTGGCACTGGGCGAGCGGGACTGTTCGATTCAGCGGCGTAACCAAAAGGTCGTTGAGGAGACTCCCGCGCCGAACCTCGCCAGCACAACACGCACAGCGTTGCTTGAGTCAGCGGTAAAGTTGGGCGAGACTGTCAACTACCGCTCGGCAGGCACGGTCGAGTTCATTTACGACACCTCCGACCAAGATACGAATGGAGGAAATTTCTATTTTCTCGAAGTCAATACACGTCTCCAGGTCGAACATCCGGTCACAGAAATGGTCACTGGCCACGACCTGGTGGAGGCCATGGTGCGCGTCGCCTCTGGCGAACCACTTGACTGGAATGCGCTGCGTCGTGCGCCACAGGGCGCCGCGATGGAAGTGCGTATCTATGCCGAAGACCCGGCCAAGTCCTTCCGGCCATCTCCCGGAACGCTGACGGAGGTCTGTTTTCCAGAAAACGTGCGAGTGGACGGTTGGGTTGAAACTGGCACGGAGGTTTCTCCTTACTACGATCCCCTGTTGGCCAAGGTGATCGTCCACGGCGAAACACGCGAACAGGCGCGGAATAAACTTTACGCGGCATTGGACGCTACGCGGATGCACGGAATTGAAACCAATCTCGACTATCTGCGCGAAATCGTCGCCAGCGCGAACTTTGTCGCCGGAGAAGTGACCACGTGTTTTCTCGACAGTTTTGTCTATCAAGCTCCATTGATTGAAGTGCTGGAACCGGGAAGCTACACAACGGTGCAGGATTATCCCGGACGCACCGGATATTGGGATGTGGGCGTTCCGCCCTCGGGACCCATGGATGATTACGCATTCCGTCTCGCGAATCGCATCGTCGGCAACCACAGCCATTCCGCGGGCGTGGAATGTACTTTGCATGGCCCCACCCTGCGATTTCACAGCGAGGCTGTGATTGCGTTGACCGGCGCCGAGACGGCCGCCACGCTGGACAATCAGATCGTTCCAATGTGGTCGCCAGTGAGTGTGAGAGCGGGCCAAATGTTGCGTGTTGGGCGTGCAAGCAGCGGCTGCCGCACTTACATAGCAATTCGCAACGGATTAGATGTACCCACATACCTGGGAAGCCGGTCCACCTTCGTCCTGGGTCAGTTCGGCGGCCATGCCGGGCGCATACTGCGATCAGGCGACATGCTGCGAATCAGTAACCCACGGCTTGCCGGCTGCACAACACCTGCGCCCACGGATGTGCCGCGCGCCCTGCCTTCAGAAATGATTCCCAGCTATTCAGACCATTGGGAGATTGGCGTGCTCTACGGGCCCCACGGCGCGCCCGACTACTTCACGCTGCAAGCAATCGATGCGTTCTTTGCCGCCGACTGGGAAGTTCATTACAACTCGAACCGACTCGGCGTGCGGTTGATCGGTCCCAAGCCGCAGTGGACGCGCGCTAGCGGAGGAGAAGCCGGGCTCCATCCCTCGAATGTGCATGACTGCGAATACGCGCTCGGTAGCATCAACTTCACTGGCGACAGTCCGGTAATCCTCACACGCGACGGTCCCAGCCTGGGTGGCTTCGTCTGTCCCGTGACCATCGCGAAGGCGGAATTGTGGAAGGTGGGCCAGGTCAAGCCAGGCAGCCGGATCCGCTTTGTTCCGCTGCAATACGCGGAGGCTCTCGGGCTTGAGCAGGCGCAGGAAGAGCGCATTTGCACATTCAGGTCGAAGCCGATCCCGCCGCATTCAGCTCCCTCCTTGCTACCGAAAGGCAGAGCATCGGCAACACTAATTGCAGAGCGCAACGCCGACGGCCATCATCCTAAAGCGCAGTGGCGTCAGGCTGGAGACAATTACATCCTGCTCGAATATGGCGAGGACATACTTGACCTCGCGTCGCGCTTGCGCGTGCATCTGCTGATGGAAACAATCCGCGCGGAGAAGCTTCCAGTCGAAGAGCTTTCGCCGGGCGTACGGTCGCTTCAAATTCGCTACGACAGCAGCCGCATGAAACAACCAGACCTGATGCGCCATCTGTTACGCATAGAAGAAATGCTGCCCGATGTGGCTGACTTGAAGGTCCCCATACGTACTGTGCATCTCCCCATAGCATTTGAGGACTCGGCGACGCTAGGAGCAATACAGCGATACCGGGAAACGGTGCGAGCCGATGCGCCGTGGCTACCCAGCAACATGGAATTTCTGCGGCGCATCAACGGCTTGGAGACCATTGCCGACGTGCGGGAGATCATCCGCACCGCCCGCTACATGGTCCTTGGACTGGGAGATGTTTATCTGGGCGCACCCTGCGCCGTGCCTGTCGATCCGCGTCATCGTTTGCTTAGCTCCAAGTACAATCCGGCGCGCACCTTTACCGCTGAAGGCACTGTAGGCATTGGCGGCATGTACATGTGCATTTACGGTATGGACTCGCCTGGAGGGTATCAACTTGTGGGCCGCACGCTGCCAATTTGGAATAAGTTTTTGAAGAACAAGCAGTTTGAGGCTGATCGACCCTGGCTGCTGCGCTTCTTCGATCAGGTATGCTTTTATCCCGTCGAAGAGGCGGAACTGACAGAGCAGCGCGAAGCATTCCGCACCGGACGATACCGCATTACTATCGAGGAAGAGATCTTCGACTTCGGAGCCTATCGGCAATTTCTGGAACTTCACGCCAGTAGTATTGCGGCCTTCCGCGAACGACAGCAGGCGGCCTTCACAACGGAGATATCTCATTGGAAAGATCGCGAATCCGCCGTTGGGGCAGCGCCGGCCTCCATCCCTGCCGTAGAGGAGTCGACAGTTCCCGACGGGCATCGAATCCAGGCTCCCATGCACGGTAGCGTTTGGAAACTATTGGCTGAGCCGGGACAAAGAGTGGAAGCGGATCAGCCCATTCTTGTTGTCGAGGCAATGAAGATGGAGCTCACTGTTTCAGCTCCTATGGCCGGCGTTCTTAGGGCTATCTGCTGCGCTGTTGGTCATTCCGTCGCTACAGGTGATATTTTGGCGGTAATCGAAATCTGACAGGAATCTCAATTCACTATGGCTACAAATCCACGTCGACAAAACCTGGCGGACACAGTTTACGGGCAACTCAAGTTTGAACTCTTTGAATTTCAGTTATTGCCTGGAGACAGATTTACTGAAGCGGAAGTTGCAGACCGTACCGGAGCCAGCCGCACGCCGGTGCGTCAGGCCCTTTATCGGCTGGAGCGGGAAGGTTTTCTGGATGTAAACTTCCGCAACGGATGGGAGGTGCGCCCAATAGATTTCGACCAGCTCGACGCACTCTATGAGTTGAGGATACTTCTAGAGCGGACATCCATTCAGCGCATGAAAGATCTGAGCGCAGAAGAATTAAACCTGATCCTGCTCCCGCTCGAAGCCATTTGGCAAGTTAACCCTACAGATCGCAGCAACAACCCGCTGCAGGTCGCCATTTGGGACGAGGATTTCCATTGTAGTTTGGTCGCGGCATCGAAAAATAGCGAATTTACGCGCGTGCACATGGAGGTAACAGAAAAAATTCGAATCGTTCGCCGCCTTGATTTTACACAGCGCTCACGGATCGCTGCGACGTATAAGGAGCATGCGTCCATGATTGCGGGCCTGCGCCAAGGCGCATTTTCCGCAGCTGCGGATCAACTTGCAACGCATATTGAAGTATCGCGTGTCGAAGCTCGAAAGCTTACATTGTTGAAGCTGCAAAATGCGCGCAGGAGCTTCTCGCCACATGAAGTGAATGTCGCCACGACTCATTCCTCCCACTGAGAAAGGGCTTCTTAGGTCTGCAGCGACGGATTGAGACTTATTACCTCGAGGAGGATTGCTATGGATCAAGAATCAAGAGAGATGGAAGACACCAGCGATATCGACCTTTTACATGACATAGGAAGCAGGATTGCCGCAGCAGACCCCTTCCATGCGGTTGTCGATCGCGTCATCGAGGTAGTTGCCGAGGCCGTCCGATGCGACTCCTGCTTCATCTACGTACTCGAGAAGGATCATTTGGTGCTGCGCGCCTCTAAGAATCCTCATGCCGACGTAGTCGACCGCGTAGGTCTGGCGGTGGGTGAGGGAATCACGGGATGGGTCGCCGCCCACAACAAGCCGGTCGCCATCTCCGCCAAAGCGTCCGACGATCGCCGCTTCACGAAGGTGGGGAATCTTCCAGAAGATCGCTTCGAGGCCTTTCTCTCGGTGCCCGTGCTATGTCGCGGAAAGCTTGTTGGAGTCATCAATGTGCAGCATCGCGCACCGCACGCGCACACCCGCCGAGAGATAAAGCTGATCACCACGCTAGGTTATCTGGTGGGCGCCGAAATCGAGCTTGCGCGAATGGAATTTGAAAAATCACAGCTCAGCGATCAGCTTGAAACACGCAAGTTGATGGAGCGAGCAAAAGGTATTTTGCAGCGCGATATGGGATTGGATGAAGAAGCCGCATATATCGCTCTTCAGAAACAAAGCCGTCAGCGCCGCAAGCCGATTCGAGAGATAGCCGAGGCCATCATCCTGACTGAAGACCTGCGCCGCAACAAATAATCATGTCCCGCTCCGAAGCCTTAGC
Organism: Planctomycetota bacterium; assembly: GCA_021803885.1. Next base: position 212 of record JAJZKY010000194.1, on the reverse strand, counting down.
GATCCGTGACCGGCCGGTTGCCTGCTCGGATGCGGTCTCGCGACTCTGCAATTCACCACGGTGCCCGCGATGAACGGTTTGCTATGCGTCCGCCAGTTAGCATTTGAGTTTTAGGGATATTTACTTGACGCCACCGACCCCAAGATGTAGGGTTCGGGGTCATGGACGAGGATTTTCCGAGGACTTTGTTGGAACTGGAGAAGCGCTACAGC
>JAJZKY010000193.1 GCA_021803885.1 Planctomycetota bacterium | reverse complement strand
ACGCACCAGCGCATAGTCTCGGATTGTTGAATCTTAACGCCGCGTTGACACTGGCCATGATGGGTGCCACGACCCAATTTTGTGCCGCACTGATCGCCCTGGTGCAGAAGGACATAAAACGGACACTGGCGTGGTTGCTCATAGCGCAGACCGGGTTGAATTTTTTATTTTTTGGCTCCGGCGATTATGCGGCGGGGTTACAGGCCGCCTTGTTCACCGGCCTGGTCTACAGCGCTTTATTTCTGGCCGCGGGAACAGTATTGCGGGCCAGTGGCGGACAACGTGATATAACTCAACTTGGCGGCGGCTGGAAACGCCTGCCGATAACCGCCAGTGTGACGGGCCTGCTGGTGATGGGCGCGGGGGGACTTGGTTTTTCCGGTTTGACCGCGGTCATACAGGCGGGGTTGCTGCACGCGCACGCCTACGGTTGGGGAATCGGTGAATTTGGCAGATTTTTATATTGGGTTCCGGTGGGGATGTGCTATGTAATCGCCTTGGCACTGGCACGCTGGTGGTGGCTGATATTTGCCGGCCCATCCAATAACTCCTGGGAGTCGGGAGAAATGGCGGTGCAGACATTTCCGTTGCTGGTATTGTTTATGGGAGCGATCATTGCCGGGGAGCCATTTGTCGATCTTTCCGGGCTGTTTACGCATGTGCTGGGAGTAATACCATCATCAGTTCCCGCCTCTATTCCGCCTGGATTCGGAGGTATAATTTTGCGTCCCTTGGCCTGGTTGGGGCCGGCGGCGTTGATGGTCTCGGCCCTGATATACGGCGGCGGAATGCACCATGCGGATGTATTACGGCGCAGGCCGGGGCCGAATCTGGTCTATCGCTGGCTGGCGGCGGATATGTATTTCGCGGATTTATTTCTGGCCGTATTGGGTTTTCCGGTGATGTTGGCGGGACGTATAGCGGCTTTTGTGGATCGGTGGGTGATGGAATGGCTTCTGGTCACATTAGCGGTATTGACCCGGCTGGCCAGTATCCTTGTCGCCGCCGCGGAAACCGGTTTGAATAGCTCCTGCTGGGAATGCCTGCATCACCCCGCCCAACGAACGGCGGACTGGTTGCGGGCATTGCGGAACCGTAGTGCCGGTTTATATATTCTCTCGGCAGTGGCTATTTTGCTGGTCGTAACGCTGCTGGCGGTCTACATCCGGCGATGAATGGGGCCTGGCTATCTGGGCCGACGGCCTACCAACATCTGGCCATCCGGGTATCGTGGTGAAACCGGAGGGTATATAAAAACGCCGTCGCGGTGAAAGGTACGGAATGATGGATGCACCCGGAGAAAGGCCTGCCTGAAATTCGGTTACCTTAAAAAAACATGGTAACCGTTGAGCCTGCGGGTTGGTGGCATCCGAGACCATGGCCACGGGTGGCACCACGCTCCTGTAGGCCAGGTTGTCGTCCGGTGATATTCCGCAGCCTGGGGTGGAAACAAAAATCCGTTTTACGCACCACGCCGTGAACGGTAAAAAAACATGGCAGGAAAGGTTGACTTGAAACCGTTTATCTACAGTTCGATTTTAACCTGGCTGATGGTGCTGCCGTTGATCGGGGCCTTTATATTGGGCATTTTGCCTGTAATCCGTCCCCGTCTTATCCGCTTTAGCGCTGTGGCGGTCAGCGCGGGGAATATGCTTATAGCGTTGGCGGCGGCACGGATATTCAACTGGTCGCCGCAGTTCGCGGATGTCGCACAACTGCAGCAGAATATCCGATGGTTTCAGGATTTGAATGTTCACTATCATCTGGGTGTCGACGCCGTATCGATGGTGACCATTCTGGTCTTGTGCGGCATAAGTCTCTTAACCATTCTGGCCAGTTATGGTGTTAATACTCAGGTCAAGGCGTATTACATTATGCTCCTGCTGCTGGAAGGATGTATCGTCGGTGCCGCGGCCAGCATGGATTTGTTTTTATTTTATCTCCTCAGCACGCTGTCACTGTTTCCGTGTTTTCTGCTCATTGGCTTATGGGGCGGCCCCCGGCGCAGACCGGCGGCTTTGAAACTGGCGTTGTTCTGGATCATCGGTTCTTCCGCGCTGCTGGGATCGTGCATGTTAATCAGCCTGGCTACGCGCGGGGTGGATGGTTTAGCCTTCGGCACACTGAATTTTGCGCGGATTGCCACGAATGCGCGGCTCATGCGGGCGCTTGGCCCCGCCCAGACGTGGACCACGCTGGCGTTCTGGCTCTTTATGCTGGCGGCAGGAATTCGCCTGGGTACGGCCGGATTGCATTTCTGGTTGCCCGATGCGCTGGCGGAATCGGCGGCACCTTCCGCCATGATGGTAATAGCGTCCCAATTTCTTCTGGCGGGCTATGCGCTGGTGCGTATTGTGGTGTCCATATTTCCAGCACAATTGATAATCTGGCACAATACACTGGCCATTTTGGGGGCCGCCGGAGTTCTCTATGGCGCATTATGTGCCATGGCACAAAGCGATTTCCGGCGTGTGATCGCCTACTGGCTCATGGTGCAGGCTGGATATATTGTACTGGGGGTGACCGCGGGAAATTTAACCGGACTCAATGGTGGATTTTTGTTAAGTCTTTCCGCCGCCATGACCACCATGGCACTGCTCTGGACCAGCCATGTTATTGAAATACGCGCCAATCACCGGGATTTAACCCGTCTCGGCGGCCTGGCACAATTAATTCCAGATCTTTTTATATTTTCCATGCCCGGATTTATGGCCGCTCTCGCCTTGCCCGGATTAGCCGTCTTCAGCGGTGATCTGCTGGCCACCATCGGCATGTTTCATGCGGCCGCCATCCGTTCCGCCGGCCCATTGTTCCACTATCATGGACTTTTACTGGCGGCCGTGGTTATGTGCCTCGCCATGGTGCTTATGGCGGCAGTGCTGCTGTGGACCATTGAAAGGCTATTTTTTGGTTCCGGGCGACCGGAGCATCAGCACTTTCATGGATTATCGGCGCGCGAACGGCTGGTATTTGTACCGGTTGTTCTGGCGCTGTTTGCCGGAGGAATTCTGCCGGCGTGGCTGGTGCTTAATCCCGTGGCACCGGTGCTCACGGCTCTCGCGCACAGCATCGGTGGCGCAGGACATTGACCATCATCGCCGTGCGCCGGTCCCGCAATGATGAAAAGTATTGGAGTATCTGATGTTACGCAAAACTATCCGACAGGAGCAGTTAAACTGAACTGGAACACTTTGGACATTTTGGCTCCGCAGATCATTATGCTTTTTACCACGGCCGTATTGGCGGTGGTAATAAAAATACCCGCGGGTCGCTCCCGGTCCGCGGCCGTTATGATTGGTTTTACCGGAATGGTGCTCGCCGCGCTGGTACAGTTACGGGGGTATTCCAGTTTTCTTTCGGGCCAGGCGGCGGTACTCGATGGTCTATCCGGATGGCTGATTTTAGATCCGATGGGCTGGATTCTGACTTTTTCCATTCTCCTGCTGGCTACTGCCACTATTGTATTACGGCGTTTGCGCAATTACAGCGGTCATGGTGATGGAAGATTTTGCCTACTGATTACTTTAAGCACCGTGGGTTGGAGCCTTATGCCGGCGGCCGCTAACGCTCTTGTTCTAGCCAGTTGCATGCTTTTAGGATCGTTGCCGTTGTGGATGCTTTTGACCCTGGGAACCCGTGAGGATGCGCATCTGCCGCTTATCCATAAAGCCCTGCTGGTGGTTCTGGCCGTTATGCTCCTGGCGCTGCTATCCATGATTATCTGCGGGCTGGGTGTCTCATGGTCGCGGTTGTTCATTCCGGGACCACACGCCGCAGTTATTCTGTGGGCGGTAATTTCGGTGGTATTATTTTTGTTGCCGATATTGTTCTGGACCGGCAGCATGCCGCTGCACTGGTGGTTTGGCGAGGCGGCGGCAGAAACACCCGTGGAGGTGGCCTTTTGTCTGCTTTTGATACCTTATGTCGGATCCATGGCCGCTCTATTGCGGCTGCTGTTTACGCTGGACAACCATATTCCCGCCGTGGCCGGCGTGGTGACACTGGCTGTTACCTTTGCGGCGCTCATGGCGGCGGTGGTTTATGCCGTGCAGGCGCTGAGGCAAAATGATTTCGCGGCGGTAGCAGGAAATCTGGTTGGCGGTTTGGCCGCTATGCTTTTGCTTACTCTTTGCGTCACCGTGTCGGCGCACGCATTGCCTGTCGCCCACCTGGCCGGAGGCCTTCTGTTATATGCGTTAACCGTCGGTTTGGCCGCGGGGCCGGCACTGGGAATTATGGGCGGTGGAAAATCGCGGATACTCGGTGAATTACCGGAATGGTCCCGGAACAACTTATTGCGGGCACTGGTGTTGGTCCTGGCGTTATTATCGCTCTGTGGCCTGCCGCCGACCCTGGGGGCCATTACCCGCATGGCCTTATTTCACACGGTTAATTCGACGGGTACATGGTCGGGTACTTTTCTCATAGTGGTCAATGTGCTAAGCCTGATTGTCGGTGGCGTGGCGACCTTGCGTGTAGCGGCGTATGTCTTTCTGGACCGACCGGAGATCGCTGTTGCCGCGCCACCACCTGCCCGACGGCGGCCGGTACGCCATACCGCCGTGGGAACACTGGTGCTGCTGTTGGTGGCCAGCATGATAAATGGCGCTGCTTTACTGGCGTATCGCCCGATTCAACACCTGACCATGGCGTTTATGCCGATCTCCGCTGCCGCGACTACTACCGTGCCCCGCATACATAAACATCATGCGTTGTTACCGGCTAAGATGCCCATTGGCTGGATTGTTTAAGGTTATTGTATCAGATTGCCGGTGCTTTAATGATCAAAGATTCTCCAGCCATTCGTTTTACCGATATATATTTCCAGCGGGATGAACGTATTATTCTCAATGGAATTAACTGGGAACTGCCCGCGGGGGGCTGGGGAGCTATTGTCGGACCTAATGGCAGCGGAAAATCCACTCTGGTTCGCATGGCGGCCGGTTATCTCTGGCCGACGCACGGAACCGTCGAGGTGCTGGGCCATCGGCTTGGTGAATATCCGATCAGTGAATTGCGCCAACGGCTGTCCATAGTCGAAGCTCTGAGTATTTACCCTTTTGATGAACCCATGACCGCCGAAGAGGTGGTTTGCAGCGGTTTTTTCGGTTCCTTGACCCTGGGTTATCAGCAACCTGCTGCTGCACAATGGACCCGCACCGCGGCGGTACTGCGGGACGTGCGTATGGAATTATTTGCCAGGCGGCGATTCTGGACCCTTTCCACCGGGGAACGCATGCGGGTGCTTATAGCCCGCGCTCTGGTGCATGAACCGGCGTTGCTGATGCTGGATGAATGTACCTCCGGCCTGGATCTGCCGGCGCGGGAAACCGTGCTGCAGTTTTTGGCGCAACTGGCAACCAGGCCCGCGCCACCGGCCTTGCTGATTATTACGCATCATCTCGAAGAACTTCTACCGCAGATTCAGCACACACTGTTATTAAATGGCCGGGGTGAAGCGATCGCCGCTGGACCCCCGGCGCAAACGCTTACCAGCCGCCTCATGTCACGCGCCTTCAATTGGCCGATTCAAGTTACACCGCATAAGCGCCGCTGGTATGCGCACAGCGAGGGCTGGCCGCCGCCGCCCCACCTGCTATAATTTGTTATTATTCCGTTGATCGGGGCCAATGTCCCGGCGACGGCGGAGCTTAAACGAACGGGTCTGACGCAGGAGATGGAAAAATGCGTTTTTGCCTGCGGTTGCACATAGGAATGAGATATGGCGGATATTGAAAAGTTAGTCATTATTGGTTCCGGTCCGGCGGGCTGGACCGCTGCTATTTACGCCGCCCGCGCCAGTCTTAAGCCGCTGGTGTTAGCCGGGGATGGTGTCAATCGCGAACGCATGCCCGGCGGACAGTTGATGTTCACCACAGAGGTGGAGAATTTTCCCGGCTTTGTGCATGGTATTGATGGCCAGAAAATGATGGGGGTTATGCAGCAACAGGCGGAACGTTTCGGCACGCGGGTGTTGCAGAATTATGTCACACGGGTGGATTTCAAAACGCGGCCCTTCAAAGTGTGGCATCTCAATGATCTCTCCGGTGTGGCGGAAACCGGGGTTGCCACTCATGCGGTCATTGTCGCCACCGGCGCCAGCGCCAATTACATCGGATTGGAAAGTGAAAAAAAATTTGAGAATAACGGCGTGTCGGCCTGTGCGGTATGCGATGGCGCGTTACCGCGTTTTCGGAATAACCCGGTCGTGGTGGTCGGCGGAGGGGACTCGGCCGTTGAAGAGGGTACCTATCTGACCAAATTCGCCAGCATCGTGTATCTGGTGCATCGGCGGGATACCTTGCGGGCCAGTAAAATCATGGCTCAGCGGGCCTTATCCAACAGCAAAATCAAGCCGGTGTGGAATTCGGTGGTGGAAGAAGTGGTGGGCACCGAAGAGGCGGGCGTTACCGCCGTGCGCGTAAAAAACATCAAAACGAATACCACCTCCGTTATCGAATGCCGCGGCATGTTTGCCGCTATCGGTCATACTCCAAATACCGCCTTCCTCAAGGATCATCTGGTCCTGGATGTGAAAGGGTATGTGACGTTACCGCATCCTTTTCGTTCCCTTACCAGTGTGGAAGGGGTTTTTGCCGCCGGCGATTGCGCTGACCCGTTTTATCGCCAGGCTATTACCGCCGCCGGCATGGGATGCAGAGCGGCTATTGATGCCGAACGCTGGTTGGCGCAACAGGGTATTCATTGAGATATAAGGCGACACATTCTCCCGCCTCCTCCCGCCCCCCGGCGGCCAATCCCGCGGTAAAATATGATACCGTCTATGCCGATGCGGATATGGTGGTGATTGGCAAACCCGCCGGCTTGGTTACGCAACCAGGCCTGGGCCATCAAAAAGATACATTACTCAATGGCTTATTCGCCGACTATGGCCGGCAACTGCATCAACTGGGACCGCGCCGCGATTGGGGCCTCCTGCACCGCCTGGATCGCCAGACCAGCGGTTTACTGGTCGTGGCGCTGTGCCCGGAGGTGTATGACGCTTTGCGGCAGGATTTTCAGCAGCGCAGGCTGGATAAGATATATCTCGCCATTGTCGCGGGCCGCCCCGATCCCGCACAGGGCGTGGTACAGGCCCGCTTAAAAGAAATTCATGCCGGTATAAAAAAGGTGATTATTTCCCGCACCGGCGAACCCGCCGTTTCCGCCTATCGTGTACTAAGCGCTACCGCGACCGCGGCCCTGGTGGAAGTTCGCATTAAAACCGGACGCCTTCATCAAATTCGCGCCCACATGATGTTTCTTGGCACGCCGGTATGCGGTGAGGATATTTACATACCGGAGAGCTTATCCGCGGAAAAATTGCCCCGCACTCCGCGCTTGTGCCTGCACGCCTGGAAGCTGGGCTTCCAGCACCCCTCCGAAAAACAATGGCGCGAATTTATTCTGCCGCCGCCGACCGATTTCCTCGCCGTTCTCCACCGGCTGGCCTTAAACCTGCCGGGCCAGTAGCTTCTAATACTACAAACGCGACATCAACCGCCCCCGCAACGGCGCAAGGACTCCATGAGTAATGAAATGACCTTGCGAACTTAATGAGACGTTACACTGCGCTTAAAAGTACAGGAATCGCAGTAGTTTTATGTACGTTGTCCGCTGTGGTGAAATGGTTCGTTGATTCATTATTCATTTCCGGCGGGATAAACCCGCCGGCTCGCGTAACTACTTTACAAGCGGCCAGCTCCCTGGCCGGCTTGTGCGATGGAGAGTGTGTGAAGTCAAGGAGATGAAAGTTCTCCTCGAGCCGATGTTCCGGCTCGTAGTCGAAGGTAACCGCGTTGCCGCGAGGC
>JAJZKY010000192.1 GCA_021803885.1 Planctomycetota bacterium | reverse complement strand
GACAAATCCAAACATCAGGCCCACTCCATCGCGCAAGGCCCGGTCTTTGGAAGTCAGGGGATCGCGTTTGAGCATTACTCCGGCGTATTGTCCGGCGCATTGCTGAATCACCTCCGCCAGAGCCATTCCACCATCCCGTCCAGTAAGCACATGGCTCATCACGCGGGATATCGACTCTACCCAATATGGAAACGCCGGTTGGTGCGATGGTTTAGCGGCGGGTTTCTCGCCCTCATGAGTTTCCGGAGTAATCACGGCTTCCAGAAAAGTCATCGCCCGCCCCAGACTGCCGCCGGAAAGTCGGGCCAGGAGCTGGGACTGAACCGCATCCACACCGCGTTGCCGCAATTCCGGCATTATGACGGAAAAAGGCAGGGCGCGGAACTGTACAAACCGGGAACGGCTGCGAATGGTGCTCAAAAGTTCCGTCGGACTAGTGGTAATCATGATAATGTAACTTTGCGGCGGAGGTTCCTCCAGAGCTTTCAACAGCGCATTTTGCGCTGGCACTTCCATTAAATCCGCATCATCAATAATAAACCACTTGCCATGACCGCGCTGCGCGCGTTTATACAGTTTGGGTTCAACGTGATGTTCCGGAGAATCATCGCCGATCATTTCTCCGCGAATGACCTGGATACTCAGCGTTGTACCCTTGGATTTGCCGGCGCGGTCGTGATAACGTATCAAATTACGGCTCACCAGATGCAGATCAGGATGATTGTTGTGTTCCATCGCCTGGCAGGATTCGCAATGGCCGCAGGGCAACGTGAGCATAAATTCCGGGTCCAATAGTGGATTGTGCACATGACCGTGGTGCCGGTTGGGTTGCCGCAACGGTTGTTCGCACAGGCCGGTTGCCGCCATTTCCAGCGCCGCATGAAATTTTCCCACACCGGCCGGCCCGGCAAAGATCCACGTGGAAGCCATGCGGCCCGAAGACAGTACCCGCTGAATATGTGCCAGGGCTGCGGCTTGACCTTGAATATTTAACATGGCATGACCTGTCCTTACTGGTTTAGAGAGCTAGCGCTCGGTGGCGGTAATTTCCTGGGCTAATTCATTTAAGGCGGCAATTCCGCGTTCAATCGTCTGGTCGTCGGCCGCATAACTAAGGCGAAAATGCGTATCCTGCCCGCTGAATACATGTCCGGGAATCACCAGAACATTCCGGGCCACAGCGCGCTGCACAAATTCTGTTGCGGTTAAGGTTCCGGGAACTTTGGGAAAAGCATAAAACGCGCCCGCTGGCGGATTGATCGCGAAATGCTCCCCCAGGCCGGCAACAATACGGTCCCGCTTACGCCGATACGCGGCAATGTAAGGCGCCATATCCACCGCTCCCGAATGCAGTAATTCCAGAGCCGCATATTGCGCCGGCGCCGGAGCGCAGACAAAGGTGTATTGCTGCAATTTGGTCATCTGTTCAATGATCGCTTTCGGTCCGGCGGCATAGCCGAGCCGCCAGCCGGTCATGGCGTAAGTTTTGGAGTAACCTTTCAGTAAAATACACTGTTCCGGCAGCAGCGGCGCGATGCTGTGATGTTGCTGATAACAGAACGCATCATAAATTTCATCGCTGAGCACCAGCAAATTGTGTTTTCTGGCAATGGCGGCGGCGGTTTGCAACTCGGCCGGTGTGAGGGCTATGCCGGTGGGGTTATTCGGTGAGCATAAAATCAACATTCTGGTGCGCGGCGTAATGGCCGCTTCAATACGTTCCGGATGCAGCCGGAAATCGGGATAGCTGTTCACGGGCACCGGTATGGCGCCGATGAGCCGGGGTAGATGTTTATACATCACAAAATAGGGGTCCAGGAACAGAACTTCATCCCCTGGATTTAACGTGGCAAACATCGCCAGCATGAGGCCGCCGGAAGTGCCGGACAACACCAGCACGCCCGGATCGTGCCACCCGGTATTTTCGCACACTGCGCGGCTGATGTCCTCAATTAGCCCGCTGATACCCTGCGTAGGGGTATAGCGATTTTTGCCGGCGCGGATGGCTTCAATGGCCTTTTCTTTAATCGGTTCCGGCACATCAAAATCCGGTTGTCCGATGGAAAGATTAATAGGGTCCTTCAGTTTGGCCGCCAGATCAAAGACTTTGCGGATGCCTGAGGCATCAATATCCAAAGCTCGCTGGGCGATGATACCGGCGGAATTAAATGTGCCTGCGGTGGAAGCACTGCGTGTTGCGGGGGATGCGGTCATAAACTCCTCTATGAAGGTTTCTCAAAATAACCTCAACATTATTGTAGCGGATGCTAAAAGCCGACACTACCACGCCCCAGGGAATAAAGGTGAAGTCTGGTTGTAACCGTTCCCGCTTGCGGGTTTTCTTCCTCCAGGGCCTTAGCGCAGATTGCCACGGCAGCCGTGCGGACGGCGTTACTATAACCCCACTGCGTATCCGGGATTTGAGATTTGAGATTTGAGATTTGAGAAGGGACACTGGCTTCATCCAGGCGTTGCGGTGCGGCAGGGGCGATATGCTGCTGTCATGCCAACGTAAAGCTGTATTCCGCCCAAAGTCGTAAACGGTGACCAGCAAATTTGGTAGTGCGTACTTTAATCCGACACGGCGTTATATCCGGCGCGTTAGGCGAATGGACGGGAATATGTTATTTTTATAAAGACTTTATTCTGGAGATTTTACGTGAATACACAATCCGGTTCGACTGAAAGCATGGAATTATCGCCGCAGGAACTTCAAAGTGTGGAGAAGCTCCAGGAGGGCTTCAAGAAAATTCGGCGGGAATTGGCCAAAACCGTGGTCGGCCAGGACCAGGTGGTTGAAGAATTGCTTACAGCCCTGTTTTGCCGTGGGCACTGTCTGCTGGTAGGTGTGCCAGGGCTGGCGAAGACTCTGCTGGTGTCCACACTATCCAAAACGCTGAATCTCAGTTTCAATCGCGTGCAGTTTACGCCCGATCTCATGCCCTCGGATATTACGGGCACGGAAGTCATCGAAGAAGATAAATCCACCGGGCAACGTTCATTAAGGTATGTGAAAGGGCCGATTTTTGCCAATGCCGTGCTGGCCGATGAAATTAACCGCACGCCGCCGAAAACACAGGCGGCGCTGCTGGAAGCCATGCAGGAGCATCAGGTAACCGCCGGAGGTGTGCAGCGGCGACTGCCCGAACCCTTTTTTGTTATGGCGACGCAAAATCCCATTGAACAGGAAGGTACCTATCCCCTGCCGGAAGCGCAATTGGACCGGTTCATGTTTAATGTTCTGGTAAGCTACCCCAGTGAGCAGGAGGAATTTGATATTGTGCGTCTGACTACCGCCCCGCGGCAAGTGCAGGTGGAAAACGTATTAACGGCGGAGGAAGTGCTGCAATTGCAGGAACTGGTACGGAAAGTTCCCGTGCCGGATCATGCCGTACATTATGCGTTGCGTTTAACCCGGCAGACGCGTGTATCCCAGCCGGATGCTCCCAAGTTTGTCAAAGATTATGTGGCCTGGGGAGCCGGACCGCGGGCCTCCCAATATCTGGTGCTGGCGGGCAAGGCGCGGGCGCTATTACAGGGACGGTATCATGTCAGCACGGAAGACATTCGTGCTGTGGCGTTTCCGACATTGCGACACCGCGTGCTGACGAACTTTAATGCCGAGGCGGAAGGCATCCATTCCGATGATCTTATCCGCATGCTCATTGAATATACCGACCGTGATGATCAAAACGCCGCAGTAACCGCGGGCCTGCCGAAGGTATTGCACACCACATAAAGGAAGCGAATCGTTTAACAAGGGCCGGGTTTATATGGTTGTTAAGAATGAGTGCCTCCGTGAGTGTCGAAGTTCCACAAAAAACGGATTATAAAAAATATCTCGATCCGCGCACGCTCGCCAAGATCGCCGCGCTGGATGTGCGTGCCCGCCTGATTGTGGAGGGGTTTATCACCGGTATGCACCGTTCGCCGTATAAAGGCTTTTCCATTGAATTTGCCCAGCACCGCCCCTATACCAGCGGCGACGATATTAAATATATGGATTGGAAAGTGTTTGGCCGCACCGATCGGCATTACATCAAGCAATATGAGGAGGAGACCAATTTACAGGTCATGCTGGTGGTGGATGCGTCGCATTCCATGACTTATGCGGGACAATCCAACCCGCAATGGCGAAAATATGATCACGCCATCAGCATCGCCGCGAGCATGGCGTATGTGGCGATTCATCAGCAGGATGGCGCGGGACTGGCGATATTTGATGACAAAATCCGCCGCATTCTGCGCCCCAGCAACAGCCCGCGGCATTGGCGCACCATTATTGAAGAACTTTCCGGTTCGCCTGGAGGCCCCCGCACTCATACCGGACGCGTGCTGGAAGAAATGGCCGAGGAAATTCGCCAGCGCAGCCTGTTTATTGTCATTGGCGATATGTTGGATGACGCCGTCGGTATTACCAAGGGTATCCGGCATCTGCGGTATCGGCGGCATGACGTGATAATCATACAGGTGCTGGATCATGATGAGCTGGAATTCCCTTTCCGCAACACCACCATGTTCAAAGGCCTGGAAGACCTGGCGGAAGTGGTGGTGGAACCACAGGCCTTACGCGAGGCCTATCTGGAAGAATTCAGGAAACATACAGAGACTTTACGCTCTGCGTGCCATAAATTACAGGTGGATTTTCTGCAGATGGATACCAGCGTGCCGCTGGATGTTGCCTTGCCCGGATTTTTAGCCAATCGGGCGGCACGGATGCATTGAAATCTAAAAGTCAGCCGTCTGGAGTTGGCAGCTGGAAGTTTGGAGTTATGTTGAGCTTATTGTCGCCAATGGCTGTTTTACCGTTTGTTACACCGTGGCTGTTTGCCGCGGGAGCGGCGGCGGTTTCGATACCCATTGCGATTCATTTATTGAACCGGCGGCGGTTTCGTATACAGGCGTGGGCGGCTATGGAATTCCTGCTGGCGGCCCATCGGCGCAACATGCGGAAGCTGAAATTACAGCGCTGGCTCCTTCTGTTGCTGCGGTGTCTGGCCTTGCTGCTGCTGGCGGCCGGGATCGCGCAATTTTTGCCGCCGGGATCGGTGCTCGGCGCTATTCTCGGCAATGCCGGACGCCTGACTCTGGTGGTCTGGGATAACGCTTATACTACACAATATCGCCCTGCGGACGGGAAAACGCTTTTTGTCCGCGCCCAGTTGCTGCTGACGCATTGGTTCCATGGCGCCAGTACGCAAGATCGAATCGCAATTATCAGCGGTTCGGTTGATCCACATGGACTGCTCCATAAACCTGTTGCGGACCCTGCCGCCGTGAACCATCTGGTGGCCGGTCAGAAACCAACCGATGCCGCAGTCGATCTGGCTGCGGGCTTGAAGAGAGCCTTGATGGTCTTGCAGAAGCAGAAAAAGCGGACCGGTCGTCAACGACTCTGGCTGCTTACCGATGGTGCCCAGGCCGCCTTCGCTCCGCTTAACAGTACTGGTACCGCCAACCGGACGGGAACCTCGCAGCGTCTGAAAACTCTGATGACCAGGATTCGTAAAACCGGCGCTGCGGTGAGGGTGTTCGAGGTTGGCGATTCACATGCGGGCAGTATGGCTATTACACAGTTAAAACTGGTCCGGCATTTTGCCCTCATTAACCATCCCGCACGCGTGCGCATTGCCGTATTCAACGCCACCGCCATGCCCCAGGCTCAGGTTCAGGTACGGTTATTTCTGGATCACGTGGCGGCAGGAACCGTAACTTTGCCGCGGCTTAATGCCGGCTCCGAAGTAACCGTTGACGCGACCTTGAGCACGGATATGACTGTTGCGGGAATGCACACGATTACCGCCCGGCTCCCCGCGGATGGCCTGTTGATTGACAATACCCGCCGGCTGGTCGTGCGGGCACATCGGCGTATGCGATTGTTGCTCGTGGATGGCGCACCAGGTAATCCGCTGGCGCATCGCCTGGCCAGTACGGCCTGGCTGGCCACGGCGCTGGCTCCGTTAGCACATGGCAATACGTTTGCCCCGCATGTTATCAGATCTCTGGAACTATCCGCACAATCACTGCGACATGAGGCAGCGGTTATTTTCAGCGACGTACCGGCACCGGGACCGCAATCTGTGGCACGTTTACGTTCGTTTGTCGACACCGGGGGCCTGCTGCTGATATTTCCCGGCCCCAATGTTAACGGACGCAGCTGGAACGCAGCTTTGGGAACGGGTCGTCATGGCTTATTGCCCGCGGTTATGGGCGCAATGGTTCAGCCTGCCAAGGCGCTGCATTTTAATATCGGCGGTACGGACAATGCGATTACAGAACCGTTTATCGCCGCTCGGCAAAGTGGAATTCACACCGGTATTGGCACGGTAACACTGACACGCTATCTGGCCTTGCGCGTTATTCATCCCATCGAATGCCAAACGCTGCTTTCCCTGGGCCACGACCAGTCGGTGCTGGTTAGCCGCCGCGTGGGGCGTGGAAAAGTCGTGCTGGCGGCTTTTACATGTGATACGCGCTGGACAGATTTTCCGGCCCAGCCGTCGTTTCTGCCATTTGTATATCAGTTGATGTATTATGGCCTTCCGGATCGCAACGCCCGCTGGAATTTAATTTCTGGTGGACGCTTCGCCCTGCCCGCGGGAAGTGTGGATACCTGGTATGATCCGAGCGGCAAAGCGTGGGCGTTGCAGAATAAACAAATTGGTGCGCGGATGGTCTTGACCAGCCCACGTCTCTGGCAGGTCGGCCTGTATCACAATGCAACACGCAGCCGCCTGGTAGCGGTCAATGTGGATCCGGCTGATGCGGATATTCGGCATCTTTCCGCAGCCCGGATAGCCACCATACTTGGCTTGCCGGTAACCGATGTTGTCAGCAATCCGCGGAATCTTTCCCGCACCCATGCCCATAAGCCCTCTGTGGGTGGGAATGCGGGACAGCGCTTATTGCTGCTGGCCTTACTGGTATTGCTGGCCGAAACACTTTTAGCGCGGGCCTTTTCGCGCTATGACCATGGCGGTGGCCGGGGCAAAAAAAGGGAGAGCAATCAATGAATCTGGATTGTTTATTCTCTGGCATCGCTCCGCTGGCCGTAGTCAGCAATAACCGCTGGACATTGGGTACTGTTCATCCCTGGCTGATGGTGCTGCTGATGGTGGCGGTAGCCACGGCAGGCTGGTGGAGCTACCGCCATCAGACGGCGACACCCCGGTTGAAATTGGCCATGGCCATAATCCGTGCCGCTATTCTGGCCCTCGTGGTGTTGCTGCTGGCGAAACCAATCCTGGTTATGGTGCATACCCACCGACGAACGGCGGTGGTGGCCATCTGGGTGGATAGTTCCCGCTCCATGTCTTTACGCGATGCATATACAAGTCCGGTTAAAATCAAACTCGTGGATCAGGTGCGGCAAGCCCAAAGGACAGCCCAGACGCATAAGCGTCCCACACGCTTTAACGTGGCCTGCTGGAGTCTGGCACAGGCGGCCAGAACCTGGCTGAAAAATTTGGTTAAAACTCAGAGTGTGGCGCTATTTACCGGTGGCGCACACGCCCATCTGCTGGGAATAGCCAATTCACCCCGGCAATTAATTTCATTGCTGCATGTACTTGCGGCCAGGCAACCAAACGCTAACGCCACCAATGTGCCCGGCGTGGTGGCGGAGATATTCAATGATCTTCAGGGCCACCCCATCAGTGCGGTACTCACGTACACCGATGGACGTTCCACCGTGCCGACATCAGTAACCCTGGTGCATCATCTGGCCAAAGCCAGTGCCACGCCGATATTGGCTGTGCCCATTGGACAGATTCATCCTCCATTGAATCTCAACATTGTCGAGGCCCAAGTTGCCCGTCATGCTTTCGTGCAGGATCCGGTAGCGGTAACGAGATC
>JAJZKY010000191.1 GCA_021803885.1 Planctomycetota bacterium | reverse complement strand
AGCAAAACCATCATGGCCCCCGGCAATTCGCTCGCACTTCGCGGTGCAGTCGTCACGGTGATCGCCCACGGGATCAGCATAGGCGCCCTATTTCTAGTTGCCGGAGCACTCGAGGGACGGACGCATACGCGCGAGATCGAAGCGATGGGCGGCCTTTGGGATACCGTTCCCCGATTGAGCGGCGTTGGGTTGTTCTTCGCATTGGCAGCGTTGGGGCTCCCCGGAATGGGCGACTTCATTGGAGAATTTCTCATTTTGATCGGGACATATCAGGTTCACTTCGTTACGGCTGCTGTGGCGGCTTGTGGTGTTCTGGCAGCTACCTTTTATGCACTTCGCTTTGTGCAGTACGTCTTCCAGGGGTCAAATTCACATTCGTGGCATCTGCCGGATTTGTCCCCGCGTGAAGGGCTCTTGCTGGGGGCCATGATGGTTTTGCTTCTCTGGCTCGGACTCTACCCGCAGCCGGTATTTCAGACCCTAGCACAAGCCGCAAACCACGTTCCCACCCTTTGGAGATAAGTCTTGAGCACTGTTCACGTGATTTCGCTGCTGCCATTGCTAGTCATTGCGGCGACGTCTGTTGTGGTGCTTCTGGCAACAGCGATCCGGCGTAATCATGCGGTCGCATTCGGGCTCACGCTCCTCGGGTTGGCGCTTAGCTTCTGCTCCGCCTTCTTCACGCCTCCGAACCAGGTGACACAATTGCTCACGATGGACCGGTACGCACTCTTTTTTATGGCGCTGATCACTGCAGCCAGTTTTGCAGTAACGCTGATGGCCTTTGGATACTTTGAAGCTCGGGAAGGAAGGAAAGAAGAATTCTACGTTTTGTTGCTCGTGGCAACGCTCGGCGCCATGGTGCTGGCTGCAAGCAGCCATTTTGCCTCGCTATTCCTCGGGCTCGAAATTCTGAGCGTGGCATTGTATGCGCTGATTGCCTATTTGGGCGACCGCCCACCTTCGCTCGAAGCCGGGATCAAATATTTGGTGCTCGCCGGCTCCTCTTCCGCATTTCTGGCCTTTGGAATCACTCTGGTCTATGCCGACCTTGGGGCTTTGGATTTCGTCCGGATTGGACAACTGCTTGGAACTCGGGAGGGCCTCGATCTAAGCCTACTATTGCCTGGCACAGTTCTGATCCTCACCGGGATTGGGTTCAAGCTGGCTCTCGTTCCGTTTCATATGTGGACGCCGGATGTGTACGAAGGAGCTCCTGCACCGGTCACGGCCTTTGTCGCGACGGTTTCTAAGGGCGGCATGTTCGCACTGCTGCTGCGTTATTTCAGCCAGTCGGCAAGCTATCGCTTTTCACCGATCCTTCTAGTGTTGTCGATCATCGCCATCGCCTCTATGTTTACCGGAAACTTGCTGGCGCTCTTTGCAAACAACGTGAAGCGTATTCTGGCATATTCCTCGATCGCTCATATGGGCTATCTTCTGGTGGCATTGATCGTGAGTAGCCGTCTGGGCGCGAATGCAGTGGCCTTTTACCTCGTGGCTTATTTTGTCATGACCCTCGGCGCCTTTGCTGTCGTCACCATGCTCTCCGGCCGGGAGCGCGATGCGGATCGACTCGAAGACTATCGAGGTCTGTTTTGGCGGCGGCCCTGGCTCGCGTTCGTCTTTACGGCCATGCTGCTCTCTCTCGCGGGCATTCCGCTGACTGCAGGTTTTCTTGCCAAGTTCTATATCGTGGCCGCGGGTGCGGAATCTCAAGCCTGGCTACTCATCCTCATCCTTGTGATCACAAGTACCCTCGGCCTCTTCTACTATCTGCGGGTTGTCACTGCCTTGTACGAGCATCCGTCCGGCAACACTCAGGTTTTCGAACCTCTCCCGCGACGGGCGCCGGCGGTCTCCTTGGTCCTGGCCGTGCTCGCAGTGCTTCTGGTTTGGTTCGGAACCTATCCAGCGCCGTTGCTCAAAGTGATTCAGTCAGCAATCGGCAGCATCACCTGAAGAGAGGAAGGTACACCATGGATACAGCGCTCTACCCTGAAGCTACGCCCGAGATTGCACAAAAACGCGAGCAACTCGCTCATGAAACGTTAACGGCTTGGCGTGCCTTTAGTCGCCAGGCTTTTGCCGATGGCGCCCTACCCTCTAAGACGAAGGAGCTCATTGCCGTTGCGGTAGCCCACGTGACGCAGTGTCCATATTGCATTCGTTTTCACACCAAGGGGGCGCGAGCCAAGGGCGCGAGCGAAAACGAGATCATGGAAGCGATCTGGGTTGCCGCAGAGATGCGGGCTGGGGCGGCAGTTGCGCATTCAGCGCTCGCAATCGATGCGATGAAGGAAAGCGCACCGTCCAAATAGAAGGCCGACTGCTGTTCAATCGGCACATGGTTTGTTGCCGTGGAGACAGGTTCCGGTTCGGCATTCGCGTTGTTTTGGCGCCGGACCGAACCCCGAGGAGGGAAAGATGTCTTTAGCCAAGAGTGACCAACGGGCATTAGTCGATCGGTTGATGTCTGCTTGCGGAGGAAGCTATTCTCCCGATGTTCGTCGTCGATTCTTTATCACCGGTCCGCAATGGGCTGCCGCCTATCGAGGGCAGGCGCTGTTTCACGCCCCTACGCGCGAAACAGTTGAGCCAGCGGATGTGATCCGGCACTTTGCGGAGATCGGCATTGGTTGGTGGACCACGCACGATACCGACATCCTGCCCACCAGCCAACTGATGACTGAAAAGCAGGATGAAGTCCTGGACGGCATTCTGGGATCGCTGAAGCAATACGGCGTGCAATGTTCGATGGTTACAGGAGAGACGTTCTTCAGTCCCGTTTGGGCCGCTAGCCCCGCTGGAGAACAGCCGGAAGTCCGAGCCTATGCTGCCCGCCGTCTGGAAAACGTAGTGAACATCGGGCATAAGCTTGGCGCTCGCTTTGTCGTCTATTGGCCTGGAACGCTGGGCTACCAGTTTCAGGGTATCGTCGATGAGACGGTAATGCTGAAACGATATGCCGATCTGATCAACGCCGCGTGCGAGAAAGACTTGACCGTTGCGCAAGCGAACGGGGGCTCAACTTTGCGTCATTGCCTTGAGGCAAAGCCCTTCGAGCCGCAGGCGGAATTGGTTCTTCCCACGACCGACGCGATGCTAGGCTTCATCCGCTCCGGACTTTTGAAACACCCTGAAATGGTGGGAGTGAACACCGAATACCTTCACGAACTCATGTGGGGCGGAGCCCCGCGAGCGGCCCTTGCGCGCACTGGTCGCTGGAAAGTTGTGGCACATCGACATCAACGACGGATACAGGCTCAAGCACGATGTTGACATCGGGGTGGGTATGGTCAACCCCTTGGATTGGTTGAACGTCCTGGTGCTATTACGCATGCACGAATATAGCGGGCCATTTAATCTGGACTTCAAGCCGCCTCGCACTACGACCAATTACGGTGTCTTCCGGGTGAGCTTTCCAACGGCCGTTGACCGCTTCATTACGCTGTGGGAGATTGCCGGTGAGGCGATCACCGACCCAATCATCAACGAGGCGACGCGGGCGCTTGAGGCGGGTGCGGGCGCGGCGGATTTGAACAATCCTGATGCGGTGTTTGAAGCGAACCAAGAACTTTGGACGCTTCACGAAATCATCGGACATCGTCTCGTTCAGATTCTCTTGGGACAGCACCGAGGCAGAAGTTTTGTGGACATGAAGCCGTGAGGTGGGGAAGCGCATTACCATAGCTCAGTAGACGCAAGCGATTACACTCGCGTTCCCCAAATTCTAGTGGTCCGGAACTTCCCCCCGGAACCTCAGTTTCGACTAGGAGGGTTCGATGAACACTGCCGAGAAGCGCTCTCTCTTGATCTCAAAGGGCTGGATTCAGATCGCCCTGATAATTGTGCTCGCAGGATTCTGCATCATGGGCGTGCTTGCTTACTACAACTATACCGACGAGCCGCCAATCCCTGCAGTGGTCAAAGAAGCGAGCGGCCAAGTGCTGTTTACTCACGCAGATGTCGTAGCTGGACAGCGCATCTTCCTTGAAAATGGACTTATGGAGTATGGATCGATTTTTGGGCACGGAGCGTATCTGGGACCTGACTTTACAGCGCAATATCTTCACCTCGCCGCGCTGTCCTGCATTCAGTTCTATGGCGAAAATGCAGTAGCGAAAGCTCAAACGATTCGGGATTTCCGAACGAACCGGTACGACCCCAAGACAGGAACTCTCGTATACACCGCTGCACAAGCGAATGCATTCGAGCAGCTAAGGGCCTATTATGGCTCCTTTTTCGGCAATCCGACCACGAGATTCGGCTTGAGGCCCAATGATATTCGTAATCCGGAAGATATTCGCCAGCTAACTGCTTTTTTCAGCTGGTCCGCATGGGCAGCTTCCGCTGATCGCCCCGGAGATCCCTACTCTTACACGAATAACTGGCCTCCAGAGCCCTTGGTGGGCAATCATCTTACCGCTGAAGTCATTCTCTGGAGCATGCTTTCTCTGGCTGCGCTGCTGGGCGGCATTGGTTTGCTCTTTGCTTCCTTCGGGCGCTGGAACATCCTTGGATGGCATGGACGCGAACAGCAGCGGATGTCCTTTCGCTCTCCGGATCATGTAGCCCTGACGCCGGCGCAGCGAGCAACAGCGTGGTTCTTTTTTGTTATGGCAGCACTTTTCCTGGTGCAAACACTTTGTGGTGGGGCCACGGAGCACTATCGAGCCGATCTCCAAAGCTTCTTCGGCATCAATCTCGCCGTCCTGCTGCCGTTCAACATTGTCCGCACCTGGCACATCCAATTGGCAATTTTCTGGGTCGCCACATCGTTCCTGGCGGCTGGGATCTTTCTCGTTCCCATGATTGCTGGGCGTGAGCCGCGGGGACAAAAGGCGCTCAGCTATGGGCTGCTCGGTGCACTCGTCATCGTAGTCGTGGGGAGCATGCTGGGCGAGTTCGCCGGCATTCAGGGATTTCTTCATAGCATCTGGTTCGGAGACCAGGGCTTTGAGTACCTCGACCTTGGCCGCGTGTGGCAGATTCTTCTCACCATTGGTCTCTTTTTCTGGGTATTGATATTGTTCCGAGGGCTGCGCGGCCGCCTCAATTCGGAGCACCTCGGCAATATGCCCTGGCTGTTCTTCTTCTCCGCTCTCTCCATCCCCGCCTTTTATGGAATCGGGCTGTTGGCGAGTCCTAACCAGGATTTCACCACTACGGACTTCTGGAGGTTCTGGGTTGTCCATCTGTGGGTGGAGGATTTTCTGGAGTTGTTCACCACCATCTTGGTGGCATATCTCTTCGTCCTGCTCGGCGTTGTGCACGAACGGACTGCGCTGCGAATGATTTATCTCGACATCATCCTGTATTCGGCCGGCGGAATTGTCGGCACCATGCACCATCTTTACTTTTCCGGCGAGCCGGCCATTCACATGGCGCTGGGCGCTTTTTTCTCTGCGGCGGAGGTTATCCCGCTTACTTTTCTCACCGTGGAGGCATGGAGCTTTCTCCAACTCGGGGCTTCTCAGCAGTCGGAATCCTCGACGCCCTTTCCGCACTACTGGGCCGTGATGTTCCTGGCCGCGGTCGGCTTCTGGAATTTTCTTGGCGCGGGAGTCTTCGGGTTTCTGATCAATCTTCCGGTGATCTCTTACTACGAGATTGGCACAGCATTGACTGCTAATCATGCACACGCTGCAATGATGGGAGTCTACGGAATGCTTTCGGTTGGATTGGCTTTGTTTTGCCTGCGCTATATCATCCCGGAAAAGCACTGGTCAGACAAAGCCGCGCGCATCAGCTTCTGGTCTCTCAACATCGGACTGGCCTGGATGGTCTTTGCCACCTTATTCCCTCTCGGGGTTCTACAACTTTACCATTCCATTAACGTCAGCTATTACGATGCGCGCACGCTGAATTACATCGGCAGCAAAGCCAACGCCGTGCTTGAATGGATGCGCTTACCGGGTGATGTGCTCTTCATCGTAGGCGGTACGCTGCCTCTTCTCTATCTCACAATATTGGGACTTCGCCACCGAAAGGCTGAAGTTGTCGCCGAGGAACCCAAAGAGATCCTCTTTACGGAAATTGTCGCTCAACCGGAGGGCAGACGGTGATGGATCACGTTTCAATTGAATTTTTCCTCATGCTCGGGTATGCGGTATTTCTGGCGCTTGTTGCTCTATGTCTAGAGTCAGCAGCGCGTCATGCGCACCGCCGCTCGCTAAGCATGAGAACCGCCGGCTTCAAATACCATCCGGAGCGCGACGTCTGGCGATGCCCCGAGGACCAGCACCTCTTCCCCGTCTTCTCCGACCCAGCAAAGAGGGTAACGGTCTACCGGGCGCCTGCCGACACCTGCAACGCCTGCAAGAGCAAGCCGGCCTGTACCGATTCGGACATGGGACGCGAGATCGAGCGAAGAGATTTGGCCGGACTCGAATACGGGATGCAGCGCTTCCACCGCACGATTTCGCTGACGTTGCTCGTTCTGGCGTCGCTGATCCTGGTCATCCAGTTCTGCCGTTCTACGGACCTCTACCCGCGCACCATCGTGGCCTGCGTCTTTACCGCCTTGTGTGGAACGATTTGGCGTCTTTCGATGGAGCTATTTGGGCGTCACCGGGATTCAGTCGCTACGCAATCCTCTTCAGCGTATCTTGATAGTCCTCGACGAACCTCCGGATCCCCTTCGTCGTAAGTTCGTGCGCGATATCGAACTTCTCCCATGGCTGGTCCAAGTTTAGGGGCTTGTACGGCAGAGGCTTGAGCGGGCGCCCATCGGGTGTTTTGCCGCCGTACGTGAAGTCTTTGCCTGGGACTGGAAATCCCTTTATTGCCCATTCTTCAAGGACCTTTGCCGGCACGGTGACGAGGTCCGCGTCAAACGCAAATGCAGCCAGTAGGTGTCCGAGATGGCGAATACTCGCAGCGAGTATGTGGACGTGGCCGTCGCCGGATTCATACATCTTGCGAATATTTCGAATGAGGTCCATGCCAATGTCACCGCGGTCGTCAAGCCTCCCTACAAAAGGCGAGACGTATGCGGGAGCGGCGGTGCCTCTTGTCGCGCCGTAGACAGCGGCAGCCTGTTCCTGTGAGAAGCACAAGGTCAAATTGACGCGGATGCCGTCATGTACAGACATTTGCGCGGCCCGCAGTCCCTCATGCGTACACGGATATTTGATGTACGCATTCGGTATCCAGGAAAACATCTCCTTGCCCTGCTTGAGCATCTGCTCGGCGGACGTATCAAGATCCGCAAACACTTCAATCGAAACTCCGGCGTCGCCGAGAAGAGGCGAAATGCGCTGGACGATGTCTTTGTACTCTTCGTTCTCCTCCTCCCTGCTCAGGGGATGGCCTGAGGCTACCCTCCGGCGGATCTCTGGATTCTTCGCAATCAGCGAAGGATTCGTTGTCTGACCGTCAACGAATCCAAGCAATTTTTTAATTCGGCTTGTCTCCGCGGGGTCGCCTCCATCCACAAGAATCTTGGTCTTTGTCCTCGTTGCCGGCATCTCTCATCTCCTCCCTATGTCCAAATTCGGCGGTCAACCCGTTCAGATGGGGTCTCTGTTTGTTCGGCGTCTGAGGTGTCAGTTCTTATCTCGCGCATACCAGACTTCCTGCCCTCCATCGCGAACGCTCCCCGAGGTTCCGCGAATTGTCACGATGCATCGATGCCGATGGAAAGTTCTCAGAAATCTGCCATCGAGCCGTATGGTGACCTCATCATCTCGCATGGAGAAGCCTTGATCTCGCACTGCAAGCTCATCGTTCGTTGGGTGGCACTGCTCGTCGACCTGCGGAGCATCAAAATCACTGGACTTCAAGCGCGAACATTCAAACATGCCTACAATGCCTATCGCAACGGCCGCCGAATTTGGACATAGGGAGGAGAT
>JAJZKY010000190.1 GCA_021803885.1 Planctomycetota bacterium | reverse complement strand
CGATGGCCGGCCGCTTAGCCAGTCTGAACGCGATTGGGCCTGGGTGAAGGACCGACTGGAAGCAGGAGCGGATCCGAATGTCGTACGTCGGGAGTTGGCTGCACGTCGGCAGGATAAGCCATCACCCGATTATTACGCCACGCGCACGGTAAACCGAGCCATGGGAAGATGAAACTTTTAAAGCCATCCGAAAAGCCCGCGCTTCTGGTGGTAATGGATTTCTTGTTATGCACGAGCTTGTTTATAGTCAATGGCACATTGGGCGTTATGACAAGTTGCCCGGCAGCACATGCGTTTTACGGGATACGTTCGCCGTGCAATTTTAGCCTGAATGGTTTGGATTCGGGACGGGCGCAATAACCCGCCAAGCAGTGAAGATATGAGGCCTCAGGTGACCGCCGGCGAGGCGCCGCAGCGCGGGCAACGGACGGCGTGGCAAGCGCGGCACCAGGCTTTGGCGCAGGTGGGGCACGAGTCTTGGCCTTCCGCGTGAGGTGCAGCTTCTCGTCACAGACCGACCGTCGGTGCGTCAGACCCAATCCTTAATCGTACGGAGGCAGCTCCAGCATCCGAGTTGTCGGGTGCCAATCCATTTGGATGCGGCGTTCGCCTTTGAGCCGCCGGATCAGGATCAGCAGCGGTTCGATGGGGGCTGATATCTCTCCATATCTTCCACCCAATCCACGCGCAAGCACGGGGCATAAGGTGCCCGCGCCGACACTAAAATGCTGGACAAATGCCGGCGGAAATAACTTTGCGGATGGGAAAAACGGCAAGGTCAAAGATGCTGAGCTCATCAGGAGGCCGGGCGTAAATTCGGCGAAGCGACGGATTCCCGCAGGATCAGATTTACCGGAAGGACGATGGTGCGGATGGGCTTGCTGGGATTGGCTACGGCTTCTTCTAAAGTGGCAAAAGCCTGTTTGCCCATTTCGTACATCGGCGTGCCGACGGTGGACAAGCTGATCCGCGAAAATTCCGAAGTGTCGGTGCCGTCAAACCCTAGCACGGAGACTTGTTCGGGCACTTGGATATTGCGTTCTCCAAGAAAACGCATCACGCCGATGCTTGGAGCATCGCTGAAACAGAGTATCGCGGTTGGTTTTCGAGCCAGGCGGTCCCATAACCTGGCACAGCTTTCATATCCGCCCCGCAGGCTGTGCTCGCTTTTCTCGATCAGATCGGGGGCGAGATCAAACCCAAATTTGGGACGAAGCCGGCGAAAGGCTTGAAATCGCTGCTGGATGGGGATCACTTCCGGCATGCCAGTAATGTAGGCGACGCGACGATGTCCCAGCTTGGCCAACTGTTCCATGGCAATCCGGATACCGCCCGCGTTATCAATGGTGACTTGATGAAATGGAGGCGGATCCAATTCGCGGTTTACCAACACCAGGGGAAACTTGTTGCGTTTCAGATTTCGCCAGAACGGGGATAATGCGGCTTTCTCATCGGCAAAGGCTGGCGCCGCAATGATTCCCGCGATTTTTAGATGCAACAGATCGCGGATTCGGGCTTCTTCTTCCAGGGGCTCATACGAAGTGTTGGCCAGCAACACATGATAACCGGCAATGTGAGCCGCCTCTTCAATGCCACGAAAGACTTCCGCATAGTAGTGGTCGCCGGTATCCGGCGCAACCACCGCAATCAGATTGGAATGGCCAGTCACCAAGGCCCGGGCTACCTGGTCCGGTTGGTATCCAAGCCGGCGGGCAATGCGATGCACTTGTTGTTTGGTTTGTTTGGAGATGCGCGAATGATCGCGCAGCGCCAGGGAAATCGTGGTCCGGGAGAGGTGGAGGCGGTCCGCAATGTCTTGTAAGGTGATTTTGCCGTGGATTCGTTTCTGCATTATCTTCGGTATCTCTCGGCCGGGATGTCAGGCCCATGACGCGCGGCCGAGATGATATTCTATCGCAAATTCATTCTGAATCACCCTGAAGTTTCGCGCTGAACATGACTGCGCGCCCGCGCGGCCGTCAATATCTGGCCCACGAGGTGCTGTGGCGCGCAAGCGGTTTCGAGATCTTGCTCTTCCAGCGCCAGCGGCAGCGCCCACAGCAGCATGTCCTGGTAAAAGTCCGTTCCATGGAGGACCTGGCCCGAGGGGCTGAGAAGATTGGGCAGATCCCAGCCCACCCGGTGTTGCAGGACGATGGCAGTAAACAGGCGTTCGGCGATTTGCAGGGCAAGTTGCGCGTGACCGGAATAGGCCATTGTAGCCACGACACAGAGACACTCGCCGACAAAAATATTGTCCGATTGCGGGTGTCCGCCCGGGTCAGGAGCGCCATCGCGGCGAGCGGCGTTCCGCATTCCCGCAATCGTGGAGCCGGAGCAGAGCCGGGCGACGGTCGCTAGGACCGCCTGGACTCGGTTCGGCGGAAAAACGCCGGTCAGGCCATGCAGGGAACCACACCAAGCCCCCGCCAACTGGTTGGCCAGGACCGTATCGGACGCAGTCCCATCCAGGGCGTTTTGATAAAGGAGATAACTGCCGGCGAACCAGAGTTGCTCCAAAGTGCGCGCGCCAACTTTCCGCCAGAGGCGGCAATCCCGTGCCACGGCGGTATCGCCCAGTTCCTCGGCCATGCGTTCGGCCATGGCTAGCGACGCTAGCCAGAATCCATTGACATAAGTCGCACTCCCCTTCCAGGCCCAGGCGCCGTAGAACTGATTGGGAAACGGATCGGGGTCCAGATCCGGCAGCCCATCGCCATCGTGATCCAGCGACTGCATATAAGCAATGGATCGGACCACGCTGGGATAAAACTCGCGGAGCATCGCCTGATCCCGGGTCCGCAACCATACCCGGTCCACCAGTTGAATGTGAACACAACTGTTCATGATGTGCATCTGATGATACACAGGATAGGTCAAATCCGCGCCTTCGCCGATGCCGAGGGGGATTTCTCCACTCGCAAGCTGAAAATGAGAGTAGCTGCGCAACAGCGAAGCCGCCAATTCGGGGAAGAAGAAGACAATCGGAAGGTTGCCATACCAGTCACTGGGATTGCAGGCATGCGGCGTGGTACGCGGGCTTTCCAACATCCCAAAGAGGCCGGTGGGGCGATACCAAGCCTCGGCGGGCACGCTTTCCCCCGCCCATAAACTGTCACGCGCGATGGTGTGCAGCACGTTGACCAGTTGGTCGCGCAGCCACGCAGGCATCTCGGTGCGGGCATAAATGGCCGATTGCCATGCAATAATGCGCTGCAAAATCTCGCCATGCCGCTCGGCCACGAACCACGCCACCGCCGCAGCATCCGTAAAACGCTCGGCATAGGCATGGCGGAAATGATGCGCCGGGCTGGCGGCCCAGCGCGGGAAATACCAGGCAAAAATCAACCGCGCGATGCGCGATTCGCCGGGACCAAGCTGCGCATGGATCCGCACCGTGATCCCGTCGCCATCCTTTTCAGGGCCGGCATCCTGTAGCTCCAGCGGGTCAGCCGTGGCCAGAACCACATCGCCCTGTTTATACCGGACGTGGATGCCGCCGAGGGGGCCGGCCAGCGGTGTCCGGCTTTGGACCTCCCCTCCCGCCTCGGACGGGCTGGGGCCGGGCAGCGTACAGCTCAGGGTTAGCACTTGCGCCTGGGCGCTCGGGTTGGTGAGAAGGAATTCGAGTACGATGGCGGGAACGTTTGACAGGGTGGCATCACCAGGAATGAAAGGCGACCATGCGCGCAATCCGATGCCTAGGGGACCCTCCAGCTCATATTCCAGGTCCGCCACCGGATAATGCCCCCAGTAGCGGATGTTGGCCGCCGGGTTGGGCGCGCCCGCAATTGCCGTGGCCAGGGTATGGGTTTTACCGCCGATGTCTACGCTGAGCCAGGGCGCATAAAATTCCCGCGGCGGGGCAAAGCTGTTGTAGATCGAGCCGCGCCCCCAGCGTCCGTCGGGGTTCAGGTCAAGGAACCCGGTGCCGATGCCACCCAGCGGAACCCCCGTGGGACAAACACCATTTTCGAAAATAATGCCGGCTACCGGTACCGTAAAAGCCGGTCCCGCGAACTCAGTCCATTGCTCCGCGGATGGGCGGGGGAGGAAAAAGCCAGTTGGCATGCAGATCCTTTGAATGCGGCCTGAATTCAATACAACAGGGGTTTTGCCTGGGCGGGAGCCTCTTCGACACCCAATTCCCGCAGTGCTCCGCGGTAGCCCCAGTAAAGAACACTACTGTCGCTGCCATACAGCAAAAAGCGCCCGCCGCGCTCGCGGGCTTTTTTCAACAGGGGAATGTCCCGCGATTGCAGCCCGGCGGCAATCCCGGCCGCGCGGGCAGCGGCGAAAACACGGTCCACGGCGTGCCAGAACCGCGGATGTTCAAACTCCTCCACGATGCCCATGGACAAACTCAAGTCGTAGGGGCCGATAAAGAGGGCATCAATATGGGGCACAGCGGCGATTCGCTCGACGTTTTCCAGCCCTTCCACCGACTCGATCTGCAATACGACCATGGATTCACGGTTGCAAGCCGCTATGTGTTCCGCCGCGCCGCCCATTTCCAGGTCGGTGACAATGCTGCGCAAGCCGAAGCCCCGATGGCCGAGGGGAGTAAACTTGACACAGTCCACCACCATCGCGGCGGCCTCGGCCGAAGTCACGCGGGGCACAATGACGCCTTGCGCGCCCACGTCGAGCATGCGGGTGATGAGATGCGGTACGCCCTCGGTGACCCGCACCAGCGGCGTAATACCAGCCGCCGCGGCCGTACGGCAGAGCGCCTGGATTTGGGCGTGATGGGCCGGTGAATGCTCCGTGTCGATGAAGAAAAAATTCAGCCCCGCCCGGCGCAACAGCAGCGGCATTTCCGGGTCCAGGCAATCCTCCAGGGAGGTTCCCCAGGCGCACGCGCCTTGCGACAGCCGTGACTTTAAGTGATTGGCTCGCATCCTTTACCCTCACGGACTTCCTGACGATCTTGACACGGGCCGGCTTTTAGGGTCAAGTAGATTTATCGGTAAACTTCTCATGAAAGCCTTATCCATGCCCATGCCGCCGTTAGCCGGTGAGCCGCGCCCGCGCTGGTTCGGCAACTCGATCGCGTTCGAGGATTATTCCCTGGAACAGGCGCTTGCTCTCATGCGCGAAGCGGGATTCACGGGCGTCGAGATGTGGAAGCCGCATTTGCGCCGCTGCCGCACGGCGGCGCTGCGGGAGCGGTTTCGGGACCAGGCGCGGGAACTGGGTCTGGCGCTCGGCGGCTTGAATGCGGTGGGAGAGGCGTATTTCCAGCCGTTTGGCGGCGACCGGGAGCGGGAGGAAACCTTGCGGGGCTTGTGTGGCGATATCGATTACGCCCTTTCTTTAGGCGTGCGGGACGTGCTCATCTGGGAGGGGGTCAAGCCATCAGGCCTGAATTCGGAAGCGGTGCGGGAGCGGCTATTGCCTCCCCTGCTGGAATTGTTCCGCTCCGTCCTGCGTTACGCGGAGCCGCGCGGCGCGCGACTCCTGATTGAACCCCATCCCTTCACCGTCGGCATGGACGACCGTTTACTCATCAGCCTGTTCGACCAACTGGACTCGGAATGCTTTGGCATCACGTATGATTTTTGCCACTATGGTGTCGGCCGCCCTGACGATTACATCCAGGCGGTTAGTAAACTGGGCCGCCGCATTCGGCATATTCATTTTGCCGATTCCGACCAGCGGAGTTCCGAACTGCATTTTGCTCCCGGGGACGGCTGCATGGATTTGGCGGGCTTGCTGGCGGCTTTTCAGAAAATTCCCTACGACGGAACCATCACGCTCGACCTCTATGGCAACCCGATGCCCATTGCCGCCGCCCAGCGCGGAATTCCACGGTTGCGCGAGGCTTGCCAGCGCCTGGGCATCGGCTAGGGAGCAACTGGGGCACGGCAGGCCCCCAGCGCCCGTGCTTGGCGCAACTCCCGCCGGCCTTGGCGCCTCTGCCCGGAGCGCAGCAGGGCCAGAGCCAGAGCGCAGTGCGCCGGGCCATGATCCGGCTCGACCCGCAGCGTATCCCGAAACTGTTGGATGGCCGCCGCGGCATGGCCTGCCTGCCAGAGGGCAATGCCAAAGTTGAAATGGATTTCGGGATCGCCAGCGCTCAGGCGCAAGGCCTGGGTGAAATCAATCCGCGCCTGGGAGGCATGTCCGAGCTCGGTCAGCGCGATCGCTCGGTATTCAGTGAAGCGAGCGGAGTGCGGATCTCGCCGCAGGGCTTGGGCCGTCAGTGCTAAGGCTTGGGCCGGCGCGTGCTGCCGCAGTTCGCGCTGTATTCTCACACCCCAAGCCGCTTCTTTTTGTTCCAGTAAGGCATGATTATTCAGCCTGGTGGCCACCTGAAACTGCGCTTTTGCTGCCGTGCGGCGGCCGGATCTTAAATACGCCTGGCCCAATAAATAATGTGCCCGGCTGTTATTTTGATTGAGCGCCAGGCAGTGCCGCAGAATTTGAGCCGCTTTTTTTGTGTGTCCCAACGGCAACAGAATTTCACCATACTTCAGCAGGATTCCGGCTTGCCTGGGCGCTTGCTCGGCCGAAGCCTGCAGCAGCCGCAGCGCTCGTTGCATGTGGCCTTGCGCTCGCTCCACTTCACCCAGCCAATACAGAGCAATGGTGAGATGCGGCGATCTTTGCAACGCCTGATGCAGTTCAGCGATGGCCATTGCACGCCTTCCCGCCATGGCCAGCAGCATCCCATAATCGGACCGGAGAGCTGGATCATGAGGGGACTGCCTCACTCGCTTTTGATAATCAGCTAACCAATGGGATAAGTGGCCTTGTCTGGACGCGGCAGCCATCAGATTCAGGTGGGCGCGAATGAAATCGGGGCGAATGCGAATCGCCCGCTCGAAATAGGATTGTGCCATTTTAGAATGGCCGAGTTTTTCCTGAACGGCGCCGAGATTGTCCCAGGCCAGGGCCGATTTGGGCGCTTGTTTTACCGCTTGAGAAAACGCCGCCAAGGCTGCCGGAAGCCAGCCCGCCCTCTGGTAAAGCACGCCCAAGTGCTGGTAAGCGGCGGCAAGCCGCGGATTCAGTTCTAAAGCCCGGCGCAAGGCGTGGATGCCCTCGGCTTCCAGTTGCGGCTGCGGTAGAGCCTGGGTGATGGCTTCGTCCGTGACCCCCAGATTGTACCAGGCGGCCGCATCGTTCGGCGCAAGCTGGAGCGCCGACAGGAATGCCTTGCGGGCTGGCTCTAAGCGCCCGCGGCGTGCCAGCTGCACGCCGGCTAGCTCCTGCGCGGCTACCCGGCCCGCAGCCGACCTGGCCGCGGGCGAGCCGGCGCTCTGGCCGGCTAATCGCATGGCCGCGAGCATCAGGCCCAGCCCCCACCATTTCCACCTCTGCCCGCAGCCATGCCAAGACATTCCGAATGCCCTTACTTTTCCTGTCGTCTATAGTAAACTGCAAATTCAGTTAAGCGATTAAACTTCCAACATAATCCGGAGACTGCATCATGCGCCAACATCCTTCCCTGCCAATGCCCGATGCTACCGATATCGATGAGTTGTTTGCACAAGTATCGAACTGGCAGCGCTGGGGAGAGCACGATGAATTGGGAACGATCAACTTGATCACCCCGGAGAAACGCCGGCGCGCGGCCGCGCTGGTGCGCCAGGGGGCTTCGATTTCGCTGGCGCGGGATGTGATGAAAATTGCCTCCGACAGCTCGACTCCCTTCGTGCACCGGATGCTGGAAACAGGGCAGGCCACGGATGCCATCAGCGCCTCCGATTCCTATGCGACGGCGTATCACGGCTATACCCAGACGCATTTGGACGCATTGTGCCATATTTTCCACCAAGGACGCATGTACAACGGATTTTCCCGTGAGGAAGTAAGCGAAACGGGCGCGGAGCATCTCTCGGTACTGTGCCTGAAATCGGGAATTTTTACCCGCGGCATTCTCGTGGATATGCC
>JAJZKY010000189.1 GCA_021803885.1 Planctomycetota bacterium | reverse complement strand
GATACGCCGATACCGGCGTAAGATAATCCCCGGCCATAGGCACATACACCGGTACAATCGCGCCCGGCGCGGCAAGTTTTTTAAAATCATCCAATGAGGGTACGACAAAATCTCGCGGATCTAAACTCAACGTCAACTCCTTGGCACACCCGGCAAACTCCAAGCATTCTAATGCCACCGTCCAAAGTTTTGAACCCCACTGGCCCCACTGGCACCTTCCGCCAGCATGACTGCGAAATAATTGATTGCGTACCTGGCCACGGATATCTCCGGGATTTCCCTCCAATGGCCACTATTTCGGGACTTAAGCCTCTGATGAACCAATATTTATTCGGGGAAGTCTGAAAGTTTGTTAACGCAGTATTTTCAGGCGATTGGAAACATCTTATTGCTGGCCGCGTCGAGGATGGGATTCGGGGTGTCCCCAACGCAGGCGGCGACGCATCTGCGCCCCACCGTGAGGGGGAAGCGCCTCCGTTCGATACACCCGAATCGCTGAGGGACCATCCAGTGGGCATTTATTTTCACAAATGCCGCAGCCGATACAAAGATTGCGATCAACATGTGGTCGTTTGAGTAATTTTGTTTTCCCATCCGCCTGCGTGATTAAGCAAGTCGTGGTGGTAATGGCTTTTTGGGGTAGCGGGCAGTGCTCCTGACACACCAGGCATTCTTCATTTTTGGCCCAGGGCAGGCAGCGCTTACGGTCAAAGGCCGCCTTACCGATAACGGTCTTATCCTTGACCGCTGCGACGAGGTTGGGAATGGCTCCGGTGGGGCACACTTGTCCGCAAAGCGTGCAGTCATATTCACAATAATTCAGACGCGGTATCAGAACGGGCGAAAACAATCCTTTTACACCGGCTTCCAGACCGGCGGGTTGCAGCGCATTATTGACACATACCTTCATGCACTCGCCGCAGCGGATGCACAAATCAAGAAAATCCGCCTCACCGCCGACGCCGGGGGGGCGAAGCAGATGAGGCGGTGGATCATTGGGGCCAATAGCGTCGGTCACTTTGGCCGCCAGCGGAATAGCCGCGCCCGCCACCAGCGCAGCTAAGACCCCGCGCCGCGATAGTCCCACCGGAGTTGCCGGCGTGGCCGGTGGCATCTTGACCTTAAAACGGGCAACGTCATCCGGGCACTTCGCCACGCAATCCATACATAAATTGCATGACTCCGGAATCAGTTTTCCCTTTTCGTCAAACGATCCCATGCGACACAGGACACCGCAATTTTCCTTGGCCCTGCAACCGGCACACATTTTTACCGGCAAGCGACGAACCAGAGACCAGCGTCCCACCAGTCCTAACATGCCTCCCAGCGGACACAAATATCGGCACCAAAATCGCCGCGCCACAAATTCCAGCAAGACCACAGTCACCGCTATACCTAGGGTCACACCGACAAGATGAAAGACGCTGCTTCCAAAGGGAATGATGTGATGGTTCGCCATAAATCCATAGGTGGAATTCACCGGCCTGGCCAACCAAGGTGGATAATGATAGGAGTGGGCCACCACTGCGGTTGATCCGGAGTACCACGCTGGATCCAATACCGTGGTCCAGAGCCGCATCCAGAGTGAAAAAGGATCCAGATATCCTACCACCGGCCAAGCGAAAAGGGCCGTAATCAATACAATAAATAACACCATATAACGCAGGGGGCGCCAGCGGGAGACATATTTATGTCCCCAGATATTTGTACGGCGTAGTACGGGCCGGAACAGGCGGTGAAAATAATCCAACGCGGTTCCAATCGGGCACACCCAGCCGCAAAAAAAACGTCCAAAAAACAACGTCAGAAGCAGTACAATCAGTGCCGGCCAAAAGGCCAGCAGGACTACCTTGCCCGCCAGCATAGCCGAGGCTCCGACCAGCGGGTCCATGTGGAAAAATAGATTTACCGGGCGATGCAGGATATTGGAGTCACTATAGGCTGTGCTGCGAAAGAGCCACGCAAACAACACCAGAAAAGCCAGTTGTGACAATCGTCGCACTGCGCGCCATCCGGGCACCAAGCTTTTCCACCACGACTTCTTTGACGGCGCAGCCAATTTACTCAAGCCTCTAAAATTTTAATTTTAGCCAAATCTATTTCACCCAGGCCTCGCCGATACGCCGCGACTGTCGGCGCAATATCCGCGGGCTTCAACCCAAACAGAGTTGTGGCATAAGCATCGGCGGCTACCGGATCGGTGGATGCCAGAATTGTATTAAGCACCTTAACATACTTCAGACTGCCACCGGAGGGACCGTTACGGAGCATAATGCGCGTGGCATCAATAATGGTCAACTTGGGCGCGATAACCAAGGCTAAATCCGTGAGTTTCTGGGGAATCTGCTGGTGAATGTGGCCGCGGTTTCCGCCGCAAACGCCCATGGTGTTTTTCAGCCCAAGCGTCAGACGGGTAAGATTATGACTTTTAGCAATGGGCACGTTAATATAACAATCCGCCTCCAGCGCGGGCCGGTACAACGGCCATTCGTGCAACACCTTGGCTCGCTTAATCTGAACCGGAACAAATTTCCAGTTCTGTATGAATTCGCACCTGGCGCGATGATCTCCGATTGACGCCACCGCCTGCTGAATTCCGCTATTGTGATAAGACCGTTGCGGGTTATCGCACGGACGATCAAAAACCAGAACTTCTTTCGCTCCATGATCAAGTGCCAGTTTTACAATGGCTTTGACCACTTCCGGGTTTGTGTTAGCACCCTGTGCTGGAGTCCGGTCCCACCCAATATTGGGTTTTACCACCACTTTGTCGCCCCGCTTAACGAAGGCTCCCATGCCACCGACCCTCGCCACTACACGGTTTACAAGGCTGGCATAATCCACTCCCTTTCCCACCGCCAGAGAACTTTGTGCTTTCGGATCGCTGCGTGCCGATTCGACATCAAAAAATGGCACTGCGGCCGATGCCGCCGACCACGCCGCAACCTGACTGATAAAATCACGCCGGTTCATACGGAGACCCCTTGTCAGCAGCTATAATTTATTACTACCTCACTATAGCGACTGTCGATGTATAGGTCAACATCAATACGGTTGCGGAGGGATTTACTGGTATCTTTTAGCAGGGCCGGCTTTCCGCCGCACGCGCGGGAGCCGCCTAAATGTCATAATCCGGTGCTATCCCACGAAAAGAGGTCGGGTAAGGATTGTAAAGAAATAGCAATGCCCTGCGTTCCGTCGTTCACTCGCCCAGCCGCCCGCCAGCCCAAGCCGCCTCCAATACCACCCGCACCGGCACGCCATGCTGGTCGGCCAGCCGACGGCAATCTTCAAATTCCGGCACGGCACCAGCCGAACGACCTTCTAATAACTTGATTTTCATACGCACCGTCCCATATTGCGTGAAAATTTCCCGCACCGCCCGCTCCGCCTCGTGGCGATGCGCCAGCGCATGGACGCGAACGCCTAACGTCGTGGTTTGCTGCAGTATAAGCTGCACCAACCGCGCTTCCAGAATTGCGGAGGACAACACGCATAAAACCACGCCAGGCCGATTCTTTTTCATCTGTACCGGCGTCAGCCACACATCGGCGGCACCGGCGGCAAGCAGGTTTTCCATTACCGGGCCATACAACTGCGGATTCATATCGTCAATATTGGTTTCAATTTGCACCATGGCACTGGATCCCACATTTTTCCCCAGCCACAGCCGCGCCACATTCGGCCACGCGGCCTCTTTAACACCCGCCCCAATACCTATCGCTGCCAAGGTCATTTCCGGCTGCTCAAATACCGCCAACTCGGCCACCAGCGCCGCCCCCGTTGGTGTAACCCACTCTCCCTCACCAAGGGCGGGGCGGGTGGGGGCACCAACCGCCGTTAGGATTTCCAGCGTCGCCGGCGCAGGCAAGGCCATTCGTCCATGTTGCGTATCGACCCATCCATGCGCCAGCGGCAAAGCCGAAGCATACAATTGTTCCACACCCAGTTCATGCAGCCCAGCCACCACTCCAACAATGTCAACGATGGCATCTATCGCCCCAACTTCGTGAAAATGGACTTTCTCCGGCGTACTTCCATGCACGCGTGCTTCCGCATTGGCCAGACGGCGAAATACCGCAATGGAGCGATCTTTAACTACCGTCGGCAAATCGGAGGATACGATCAGGCTTTGGATATGGGACAGGTGCCGATGCGTATGCGACTCCGCGGCGCGAACCTGAACCTGTAGCGCCCGCAAAGGGCCTTTTTTTACTTCGCTTGCATCAATGGAACATTCCTGGATGGGCAATTTCAAAGAGGCAATAACCCTCCCTAAGGTTTCAAGTTTCACCCCGGCATCCACCAGACAACCGAGAAACATATCGCCCGAAATTCCTGAAGCCGCATCCAGATATGCTATTATCATGTTCACTGTTTCCTGCTAAAAATGTTGAACTCCGCACGCTGCCGTGAAACGCGTTAATCCGCATTAGACATTCACGGCACCGCCGCCATTTTATTTGTGCTGTGGCTCCTGGCTGCCCTTGGTTGCCTCATGCAACGCTCCACTCCTGAAGCCACTTAGATCCAAGCTTACAAATATGTAGCCCGTCTGTTGAATGCCCAAAACAATCTGCTGGCGCAGGGCCATAGCGCGCCCCATATCATCCACCGGCAATTCCACCCGTGCCACGTCACCATGATGTCGCACCCTGAACTCTTTGAAGCCCAGCGCCGCCAGCACGTTTTCCGCAGCTTCAATGCGCTTAAGAAGCCCCGGCACAATCGGCACGCCATGCGGCACCCGTGAACTGAGGCAAGGTGTTGCCGGTTTATCCCATACCGTCAGCCCCATCTCCCGGGCCAGCATACGCACCACCGGTTTAGTCAAACCCAGAGAGGCCAGAGGAGAGACCACCCCATGTTCACGCGCTGCTCGCCAGCCGGGCCGATCTTCGGTTGCGTCACTGGCGTTATTGCCGTCCAAAATAACCGCATACTTCTGCTCTCGCGCAATAGCGGCCAAGTTTTCATAAAGCTCGGTTTTGCAGTAATAGCAACGGTTGGCCGAATTGGCCGCGTAATTGGGATTATTCTCTTCGCGAGTGGGCACAATACGCACTACGGCACCTACGCTTTTCGCCACCGCCAACGCCGCCGTTTTTTCTCGATCCGGATAACTTGGCGACACCCCAATACAGGCCAAAGCCCGCGCCCCCAGCACCCGCGTGGCCGCCGCCATCACCACGGAGCTATCCACGCCGCCGGAATACGCGATGACGGCTCCGTCATATTTCCGCAATAGTTGTTCCAGTTTTTGTAGCGATTCAAGAGTCTTCGTGTCAGCCATCACCGCCGCCTTTCTACGGGTGTCAACCACCCTTTGCAGCTGTATGGAGAACGTTAAATCATGCCATCCTCACGCCATTCCATCAAACCGTCAAATGGCGTCTGCCAACAACCGTTGGCTCAAGGCGTTGCCCGCATATTGATTATACCCGCCATGTACGCGGCACCGAATCCATTATCTATATTTACCACCGCCATCCCCGGCGCACAGCTGTTGAGCATTCCCAGCAGTGCCGCAAGGCCGCCAAAACTGGCCCCGTATCCGACGCTTGTGGGCACCGCTATGACCGGAGCTGCGACCAGCCCTGCCAATACGCCGGGCAATGCCCCTTCCATTCCCGCGACAGCCACAATCACCCGGGCCTGACGAATCTCGTCCAGGCGATTTAATAATCGATGCAATCCCGCCACTCCCACATCCCATATCCGATTGGGCTTCTGTCCCATCAGTTCTAGCGTTATCGCTACCTCTTCCGCCACGGGCAGATCACTGGTTCCGGCCGCAATCACGGCCACCCCTTCCACCTTGGCACTGGTGTCACGGTTCAGCCAGAGCGCTCGGGCCACGGGATGATACTGCAACTCCGGCACCAATTTCCGCGCCTCCGCAAATTGCTCTGCCGAGGCTCTCGTGCCCAGCACCTGCGCTTCGGATTGCGCCAGTCGCTCCACAATCACCGCGACCTGCTGACAAGTTTTCCCCTGGCAATAAACAACTTCCGGGAACCCTTTACGAAGAGTCCGGTGATGATCCAGCGTTGCAAAGCCCATGGACTCAGACGCCAAAAGCCGCAGGCGATTTATCGCCGATTCAACCTCCAACTGCCCTGTTGCCACCGCGCGCAGCACCCCCTCTATGGCGCGTTGCCCATAGTCCGGAAGCTGTTCTTCAACTACAGGGGGTACGCCATGTTTTGCCCGTGCCTTGGCAGAGCGTCGCTTGACATTGACTTTGACTGCTTTTAACGCCACGGCGGTCTCCGTTGAAACGCAGGACACTGCCCGCGATAAACATCATAATCCCGGTATAGAAAACCATCAATACGATCCGCGCCCTGCAACTTTGTCAGCGATCGTCCGTTTTATCATTTGGAATTACGTCGCGGTGTTGGATATACTGCCCGGAGTCTGTCCGAGCACTGGCCGTCGCAGCCCGATGATTATCTGGACAGCCTGGTCCCGCTGGCAGGCTGCGCGAAATGCGCGCGGCGCTGCGGCTTACCGTTTTGCCGGAGCATAAACTTTGGGTTTTTTTAATGACCACTCCCCTTGGGGGACTGATAAACAGGCTGTGCTGGCAACCATTATCCTGATGGCCTTGGCACTGCTGCCCGCCTGTTCGAAGCCGCCCACTCGCACGGTGGCCGCGCCGCCGCCGGTTAAAGTAATTCTGGCCAAGTCGGAAGATGTCCCCGTTGATTTAACCAATATCGGCATTGTTCAAAGCGTGGCCTCGGTAACGCTGGAAACGCAGGTGGATGGTATTATCAATGCTGTTCTTGTAAAACCCGGGCAGACGGTGCGAAAGGGGCAGATCCTTTTCACACTCGACAGTCGCCCCTTTGTGGCCGCTCTCTTACAAGCCCAGGCGAATCTGGCGCAGGCACAGGCCAACGTTACTGTTGCGCAAGCCAAGCTGGACGGTTATCAGGCGGCGTATGTGGACGCCGCAGCGGACTGGCAACGCGCGCAAAAAATGGGTACCAGCAGCGGGGCGCTGGCGATAACGCAATTTGACGCCTACCATTCCACCTTTGATCAGGCCAAAGCCAACGTGGCCAATGGCAAGGCGTCGCTGGTGGCAGCCCGTAAAGCCGTGGATTCCGCCAGAGCGAATGTAACCACCGCACAAATCAACTTGGGTTATTGCACCATTCGCTCCCCCTTGGATGGCAAAGCCGGCAATTTACAGGCCTTCGTGGGCAGCAATGTAAAAGCCACCACCACCAATCTGCTGGTGATTAACCAGATGCAGCCGATTTATGTTTCATTTTCGCTGCCGGAAAGTGATCTTTATCAAAT
This sequence comes from Planctomycetota bacterium, assembly GCA_021803885.1. Next base: position 593 of record JAJZKY010000189.1, on the reverse strand, counting down.
TCGTAAGGCCCGGCAAACCGATTCCAAGTTGCCCATTTACGTTCGCGCCCATGGAGATCCCGGGCCTCCGTCGCGGGGTTTTTTGAGCTTCATTGACAATGCCATAGATGATTCCACCGGTTCCATTCAACTCATGGGAACATTCGCCAATACCCATGAAGAACTGTGGCCGGGAGAATTTGTTGATGCCACGTTGCAGGTTGCGGTGCAGAAACACGCGGTGGTGGTGCCGATTCAAGCTGTACAAACCGGGCAAAATGGGTTGTTTGTTTTCGTGGTTCAAAACCACATTGCCCGGATGCAACCCATTACCGAGAAATTTTCCTATAACGGTCTGGCGGTTATCAGTAAAGGATTGTCACCGGGTGAAACGGTTGTCACCGATGGGCAGGAAAGCGTGATTTCCGGCCAGCCGGTGGAAGTGGTTACCAAAGGGCTTATTGCGCCGGCCGCCCCGGCATCTCAAGCGGGTGCTAATCGGGCTGATTCTCACCCCGGCACCGCTAAGCCAACCACGAAGCCATCAACAAGCACAAGCAAGGGCCGCTCGTGAATATTTCTGAATTCTTCATCCGCCGTCCCGTGGCTACGAC
>JAJZKY010000188.1 GCA_021803885.1 Planctomycetota bacterium | reverse complement strand
GCGAGCGGCAAGGGTTATGCGGCCATTGCCGAAACGAACAAAGGGCTGCCGGACCAAAGCTGTGTGGCCGTGAGGCAGGGCAATTAAGTCCGGGCGATACGGTACTTGAGGTTGGCCCGGGCGTCGGCAACCTTACCAGCCGTATCGCCGCCAAGGCCGGCCGCGTACTGGCGGTAGACATTGATGAGCCGCTGATGCGGGCCGCCGCAAACCATTGGCGCGACTTGACCAACATTCGCTGGCTGCATGCCGACGCGCTTGCCGGCAAACACAAGCTCGACCCCCAGATGCTTGACGAACTTCGCTCACTCCACGCCGAGGCAACCGGAGCGCTCAAACTCATCGCCAACCTGCCGTATAATGCAGCCAGCCCTCTTATTGCGGAAGTGCTTACGCTATGCTGGCACGAACAACGACGCAACGTTATTCAAACGCAATCTCCTCCGGACGCTCCACGCCTGATTTTCGAACGTCTTATTTTTACCGTGCAGTGGGAAGTCGCCCAGCGTATGGCCGCTCCACCTGATTGCGCCGATTACGGCGCCCTGGGCATACTTATGCAACAGCTGGCGAATGTGCGCATCATCCGCAGCATTGAGCCGGGCGCTTTCTGGCCGCCGCCCAAGGTGCGGTCCGCGCTGGTTGAAGTTATTGTGCAACCCGCCCGCTTTCGAGCGATAAGCAATATTGAGCAGCTTACACTCGTGCTGCGCGGCATTTTTGCGCATCGGAGGCAAAATCTGGTCAATGCCATTCGCCATGGCTTAAAACCGCATGATATGGCGGCCATCGTGTCGGCATTGAACGCGGCCAACATAAACCCGGCAAGCCGCCCGGCCACCCTTACACCCACCGACTTCATTAGGCTTTCACAAATCTTCGCTAAATGATAACTTCTGCTGCGTCAGGGCTGCAGCGGCTACAGGCCCAGGGCCGGCCCGGGCCAATCTCGAAACTTTTTTGTGAGATTATCATGACGGATTTTGTTGCGATCAATGGACAGATCATCCCGTATGAAGATGCCCGCATCGCCCCATTTGATGCCGGAGTATTGCACGGCGCCGGTCTGTTTGAAACCATGCGGGTAATTGGCGGACGAGTCATCGCATTTGACGCCCATCTAGCACGACTCGCAGCCAGTGCAGCCGCCCTCGCCATGCCGGTGCATTTTGAAAAGCCGGCCCTGTTGGAGTTAATTTCGGAACTTCTTGACGCCAATGACCTACGCGACGCCCGCCTCCGCCTGACTGTTACGCGCGGCGACTTAAGTGACGTTGATGCTGCAAACCCCGATCCCCCCACCACAACCCTTGTTTCCGCAGGCGAGTTTAAACCCTATCCTGCAGCGCTCTACGAAAAAGGCATGACGGTGGCAATCTCACGGTATCAGCAGAACCCCTTCTCTCCGCTGTGCGGGCACAAATCAACCAGCTATCTTGATCGGCTGCTGGCCCTGCGCGAGGCCCAAAAGGCCGGCGCGGGCGAAGCGCTATGGTTTACTGTTGGCGAAAAATATCTCGCCGAGGGTTGCATCAGCAATGTTTTCATCGTTACCGCCGCTGGAGAAATAGCCACCTGCCCGATCGAGCATCCGCAACATCCCGGCAATCGCATAGTGCTGCCCGGTATCACGCGCTCTCTGGTGTGCAAACTCGCGGCGGAGTCTGCTCTCGCCATGCACGAAAAACCGCTCATCATTAACGACCTATTGGCCGCCAAGGAGGTTTTTATCACCAATGCAATCATGGGAATTATGCCCGTTGTGCGAATTGAACGTCATGTCGTCGGCGACGAAAAACCGGGCGTGGTGACACAGCGGCTGCGGCAGGCCTATCTCGCCCATCTGGATAAACTATGCGTAGCACCCTAATGCTGGAGACCTTATTATGAAGCGTACAAAAGCAACCTCTCCCGCCGGCCCAAAAGCAGTTCCAGCTCGGGGCAACCCAGCGTTGGATGGCGCCCACGGCCAGCGGCGGCCGGAAAATCTTTGGCGCAGCGGTAAAGTAGGCCCATATTTACTTGACGCCATAGCACACTTTTTAGATGAGCTAGCACCATCGGCACTCGCCGAGCCGTGGGATAATGTTGGGCTTCTTAGCGCATGCCCCGGGGCGTCGGTTGCCAAGGTGCTTGTGGCGATTGACCTTACCGCGGCAGTACTCCATGAGGCAATGGCCTGGGATACCGATTTATTGGTATGTTATCATCCGCCCGTTTTTCAACCGCTGAAAACGCTAGTTCCGCAGCTAAATGCCCCGTGCGGCAACGCACTTTTGGCGCACGCGACGGGCATTTGGATCTACAGTCCACACACCGCGCTCGATGCCGCCAGCGGCGGCACCAATGATGCACTGGCTGAGGCTCTTAAACTGAACGTTGCAGGCAGCCTGCGCCCCAGCCATGCGGGCGAGCCACACCTTAAACTTGTGACCTTCATTCCTGAAAACGAAGTCGAAAAGGTAGCCGAGGCCGTATTTCTCGCCGGCGCCGGCCGCATCGGCCGTAAGAGCCGCTATCACCACTGCAGTTTTCGTACGCCGGGCACCGGTACTTTTTTTGGTGATGAATCCACTCATCCAACCGTTGGCGAGTCGGGTCGCATGGAGTTTGTGCGTGAAGTACGTTTTGAAACAGTACTACCCGCCCGATTGGCCGATGCGGTTGTGGCAGCATTGCGAACCAGCCACCCTTACGAAGAACCGGCCTTTGATTTACTTGTGATGCATACCCCACCCGACGCCACAGGCACCGGAAGAATTGCTCACGTTAAACATACCCTGCTGGAGTTAGCCCATCAATGCAAAGCCCGCCTTGGCCTCTCACAGGTACAGGTTGTCGGCGAACCGTCAAGACATATTGAAACGGCGGCCATTATTGCGGGCAGCGCCGGGTGCCTGGCGCTCGATTGCGGCAGCCATCCGCAACCCGATTGCCTGATTACCGGCGAGCTTAAACATCATGATATGCTGGCATACAAAGCTGCCGGCATCGCGACCATCTGCCTTGGCCATGGCTCCAGCGAGCAGCCGGTGCTACACCGGTTAAGAGAGCGCCTATCCGAGCAATTTGGCTCGCTTGAGGTACGCGTTTCAACGGCGCATGTGGAACCCTTTACCATCGTGTGAGGCTGCCTCATACAACAGCCTATGGCATCACGGTTGCAGCGTCACTGCGGGGGTATACGCAGCGCGGCCTGCAGGCTGCGAGAGAGTAGATGGAGATAGTAGAAAGCAGAGCTTGGGGCGCTGCAATTTTGGGCCCGGTCGCTGCGATGTTGTGACGGAGAACTGGAGCAACAGGTGGGGCGTTTCTTGATGTCATAACAAGATGTTACACGTTTGTAATGCAAAGTGCGGAAGTTGGGTTATTATCCTCTCAAGGTAATTCCGAGTCTCCGGTGCTGTTGACGACATCGGCTGGGGCCATCGGAGATTTTTCGTGTTGGGGAGTTGCGTTCGGCGTGTTTTGGATTGTCTTAGTCATTTGGTTGCTGTGGCTTTTGGCGCTTGCGATTGCAGTGTGGACCCTGCGCGTAGCGCAGTTTTTCGGCTACCGCATGCCGCAAGTGGCGGCTCGCCCACTTGAGCCGGCCACCGCCAAAGTTGCGGTCATCGTACCCGTTAAAGGATCAGATGAAGATACACAGGGCAACCTTGAGGCGCTGCTGCAGCAGAATTATGCCCGCTATCGGTTGATTTTTGTGGTGCAATCCGCGGACGATCCTGTATGCCGGCTCGTGGATGTTTTGGTGCGGCGGCAGCCGCGCGTGTTATGGTGGTGGTTGCAGGCAATGCCCAGCATCGCGGCCAGAAAGTACATAATCAGCTTGCGGGCGTAGCCGCCACAAGCTCGGCCGACGACATTCTGGCCTTTATGGACGCTGATGCCCATCCCGATGCCAACTGGCTCCACGCGCTGGTTCAGCCGCTGCACTATGGCCCTCACATTGGCGCCACCACCGGCTATCGCTTTTATGTGCCGGCACAACCCACCGGAGCTAATCATCTCCTATGCCTGATGAATGCAATGGTCGGCAGCTTTTTAGGGCCGTATCGGCGGGCGGTGGCGTGGGGCGGCTCGATGGCGATCCGGCGGGAAGACTTTTTCAATTACGGGGTGTATGACGCCTGGCAGGGCGCCTTGAGCGATGACTACGCTTTAACCTGGCAGGTAAAAAAAGCGAGTCGCCGCAAGATTCACTTTGTGCCGCAATGCCTCGTAGCGTCACGGGCGTCGTTTAACGCGACAAGCCTGCGCGAATTTGTCGTGCGACAACTGCGCATTACGCGAATATGCTCGCTGCGTATATGGCTGGCGGCACTGAGTGGCGCACTTTTGTACTTGTTCGCCCTGCTTGGAAGTTGGGCGTTTGCCATTGCCGGCCTGATTGAGCATAAGACCTGGTGGCCATGGTGCGCCGCGGTATTTATTTGCCTCTGCACGCTAAGCATCCTGCGCGGCCTTATGCTTTTGGCGGCGGCACGGCGACTGCTGCCGAAGCATTGGGCAGCCATCAGACCCGCCGCCCGATGGTTTATTTTAGGCATTCCTCTGGCACAACTGTTTATGCTGACCGCGCTGCTGCAGGCCGGGTTTGGCCGCATACTGATATGGCGCGGTATTCGATATCGCATGCGCAGCCGCTCCCAGACGCAAGTACTCGGTCCGGTTGAGAGTGTCCCGCCATAACAAGGCCAAAGCAAAACTGCCGACTCGTCAGGCAATGGCCGCCAGCGGCATAATGGCTTTTTTGAAATCATCAATGGTATGCTGGCGACTCAAATCCAGCGGCAGCATAACGCCATGATTATGCGAAGAATCCACAATAAACATTCTTTTGGCTAAAACTCCCCAGCCCTTGTCCTGCTGCTGGTGGCCGCAGATAAAGAGTTCCGAAAACCACATTTTCGACAGCTTATCGAGTGAGTTCTCCGTTTGCGATCGCCCCCACAGCAGTTTATACACCGGGCCATTGCGCAGGTAATCGCTTTCAACAAGCGGGCGCCGCAAAATGGTAGAGTCAAAATCGCCCAGATCTCGCCAGGTGGGCAGCGAGTGGCTCAAGAAAATGCCGGTAACCGTGATGCCCGCCAGCGGCATGCTTAGCACAAACCTCCGAAATGCCTCACGAACGGCATCGGCCCGGCCGCCAAAGCGCACGGTAAAGGCCCGTGAAAATCGCTCGGTAAGATCATACCCTTCCTTCAGGATCGCCATGCCGAAAATTTGAGCCCAGTCGTGGTTGGCCAGAAGAAAATGCACTTGCCTCGGAAATTTAACCGACCACTCTACAGCGTCCAACAGGAGATCCAGACTGGTGTCTTCGCCGTCAGGCCCAAGCGCCCCGCCGTGAATGAGTTCCTGCAGCAGCACGTGCCGCCGTGGAAACATATCAAGCGCCGCCGCCTTGACAATGCGCTCAAAATTACGGCGATGATTGTGCAAATCACCCGTTACCAGCAGTTCACCCACCGAGGGAAAGTACAGCATTTGAGCCGAGCGAATAGGATCAAGCCGATTGTTTTCGGCGGCCTGTTGCAAAAGATCAATGGCGCGTCCTGCCGACATGCTACGTAATCCATCTCGAAGCCATGCAGCGGATTTCCAAATCAGGCGCCGCTGCGCGAGTCCGCCAACCCGCGCTGCTTCGTGCCACGGCCGTCATGATACCGTATCCGCCTCGGCGTTTTCCGTTGCTTCATCTTTTGCTGTATTAACGCCAATGGCCTCATCGAGGCGAACGGCCGCATTGAGGCTAAGCACAAACTCAAGTCGGCTCAGTACATCGTCCATGCTGGCCGGGCGCTTGGCCGGGCGATTCTCAACACACTCAATAATCAGCTTTGACAGGGCCAGCGGAATCCGTGGATTCAACTCGTGGGGCGCAATCAGCGCCTGCGACGCGATGGCCGCCACGCCCTGCCGCCGGCGTGGAATGACCGTCGGCACATGCCGGTCGGTGACGCACCAGTAGAGCGTGGCTCCAAAATTAAAAATGTCGGTGGCAGGAGTGAGCGGACCAAGTGCAACCTGCTCCGGCGCGATGTAATCGGGTGTGCCCTGGATGCGCGTTTTAACCGTGCCGATTGCGCAGCTCTGACCAAAGTCAATAATTTTGCAGCCATTGTCGGAGGTAATCAAAATATTATTGGGCTTAATGTCGGCATGCACAAAGCCCAGCTTATGCATGGCGGAAAGCCCACGCGCCACTGCGCACGACACCTCGAGCAAACTGCGAAGCGATGCGGGGCGGTCAGCATCTATTGAAGTGCCATCCACAAGGTCCATCAGCAGGTGCAACTCGGTAACCGTTAGAAGTTTGCGCTTACGAATCAAACGATGGCTTTTGCGCAGTACCGGATGATCAAACTGACTGCTGATTTCGTATTCCTGCGTTGCCTGTTCGAGGAAGCGATCGTCCTCGGCACTTCGTCTAAGAACCCGCTTAAGCGCATAGAGTTGCCCGGTTCGCTTTTCGCAAACTGCATAGATAGTGCTGCGAGCGCCGTAACCCAGCGTCGAAAGCACTTCAAAATCAGAAAATTCAGGGGCGCTATCCATCGAGTCGCTTTTTCCATTTCCACGGAAAGATTTGCCTATGCAACAAAGCTATTCATCTGCGCAGCTCCGCACTATCCAAAGGCAGTAATCCGCCCCATGGGTATAAACATGCGGTGGAAGAACAGGGCGAATGGATCGCAGCCGACGTCAAAGACCAAGATCAGTGGGCCAGCATCTGCTGGAACCGCCGGGTAAAGGCGGCTTGAGCCTGCGTTTGATGGCCCGTAATTTGCCACTGAAATACTACGCGCGACGCGGGAATGTTCAGCTTGCTCTGCAAGGCTCGGGTAAGCTTGGCCAGCGAATCAACTTGGTTGCTGGAAAAACCTTGAACGTTAAGGTTGCCGATCATGCAAATGCCAACGGCGTTTTTATAAGGTAAATAATTATGATTTCGATAATCGGGCCATTGGCATACGGGTGCTGTGCTACGCTGTGCCAACCAAGATGATCCAACCTCTACGGTTCCATCAGCCTTGCGGTCGGCGTTTTGGCCGTTGTCTACAACAAAGTGAAAATCTACCGGCCAAACATGCTGTGGCTTCTCTTGAGCCGAACGCATATCCATCGCTTTTCCAACTTGTCCTCCCGGTAGAACACCGTCGGCCAGGTCGGACGCATCGCCCGCCAAACTGTCCGACTGGTAGATGATGATATAGTTCCAGCGGTTTGGCTGCAATGCACCGAGCGGATTAATAGCACGAGAAAAATTGTTGTTCGTCCAGGTCGTCGCCGACAAAGACCTAACCGGGCTGGTGATCGGCTGGCCTTCAAGCAACATCAACAAACCAGCGCCCACCGTCAGGCTCGCTACCAGCGAACTTAGCACGGTAAGTACGCGCCTCTGGCTCACAGTTGTTTTACGAGTACCTGCAGACCTGACCGTCTTTGCCATGACAACAACGCCTTAATGCAAAACCTTTACTTCCATATTGTATGGTATCGGACGCATCCAAACAAATATGTTAAAAAATATTCACGATCAAGTTTATTTAGCCGTAAGGCCTCGGCTCATACAGTACGCAAACGCTCCATCCCACCCCTAACGTCATCTTAACAGATGCCTTGCCGTTGCTTGCGTCCGCTCTGAACTGCCCTTGGACGGCAGCCATAAGTACAGCTTAGCTATGCTGCTTTCGTGCTAACTTATCAGCAGTGGAACGCGCCATAATCTCGAGCATATTCGGGCTTTACCCGACACCTCGCTTATGACGATATGATAAACGCCGAGCAGTCTCATTTTGATGCAATGGCATCATGACCTGCTTGGACGCCCGGGAGCCGCTTGGATGCCGGAGTAAAGCTTCCCGGCTGCGAAGGGCCGCTTTAAAGCATTTGTCCCAAGTT
>JAJZKY010000187.1 GCA_021803885.1 Planctomycetota bacterium | reverse complement strand
GCCGTAGAAGAATGGAAACCATATAGAGCTAGCTCCCGAAAGTATGTAAAGGCTGATATGCATTATGCCATTGAAGGAATTCAGCACATACACCGCAGCTATCACATAAAGCATGCTTCCCAGAAGCTCAAGCACATAGGCGAGGTGATTTACCGCAGCCCTGCGCGTAGTCTCGGATTTGTTCTCTTTAGCCATAAACCCACGTATAGAGTAATAAAAGCCAGTCTTTAAAAAGCTTTATAGCGCTTCGCTGCAAAGCCAATCTGGTGTTTTGGTGAAACTTACGGGAAAGAAGGTGCTTGTTGTTGGGGTTGGCCCAGGATTGGGCTCTGCTACGGCTTATTTGCTGCTCAAGGAAGGTGCATCGGTAGTCATAGCCTCTAGGAACGAGGAGAAGCTTAAGAGTATAAAGGTGCAGCTGGCCATGTTCGGGCAGATAGACTATGTTGCGGGTGATGCATCAAGCAAGGAAGGCGCAGCAAAGCTCGTGCACGAGGCAATAGACAAGTACGGCAGCCTCGATCATCTCGCGCTTGTAGCCGGCAATTACACAGACTCGCCCATTGACGCGCTTACAGAGGAGCAGACAGATGGCATGATAGATGCAAACCTCAAGTCACCACTGTACACGCTAAGCGCGGCGTTGCCGAGTCTCAAGGCAGGATCGTCTGTCGTGATGGTCTCTTCGGTATTTGGCACGTATGCCACGGGCATGGGAAACGTGGCTTATTCGGCAGCAAAAGCAGGAGTTGCAAAGTCCGTTGAGGTGCTGGCGATGGAGCTTGCACAAAGAGGCATACGAGTAAATGCGGTTGCACCGCGATCGATGAGCCATGATTTCGCTCCCGGAAGGGAGTGGAAGACGCTGAGAAAGCTGGGAGACAGGGCATGTCCACCCGAAGATGTAGCAAGCGTGATCGTCTGGCTGTTCTCAGGCGAGTCAGAATGGGTCAACGGTGCCGTAATACCAGTAGACGGAGGAGCAAGGCGCTGATACGACTAGGTCAGCTTAGCCGCTTCCACTACGTCGTAACTGCCGCTCGTGGTGTTTACAAGGTAGTTTCCAGCAGTTGGGACGGGCAGTACGCGATCCGCGAGTCGCCGCTCCCTCCAATCTCGTCAGCGTATACCGTGCAGGACTTCGGGAAATTCACTACACCGCAGGAAGTGTATCCGCATCCGAGAAGTAGGATAGTATTCGAAGTCGACGTCAGGGTATATCCTGAACTTATAGGCACGCACCATTTTCATATCTTTTGACTTGTTTTCCATTTCTATATACCCTATTGCACCTCCCCCTTCCACCATTTGAAATGAGGGGGTTTGCAGGTCGAGTCATTATATCAATTTAGTGTCTGACACTCAGACGGAAGACAGGCCGCATGCCCCTACCCCTGTCCAGGATATAGTGGCAATCCCAGCATTACCTCCAGCATAGTTGCTTCCGCCGGCTCCGTGTTGGCTGCTGGTCTCCGACGATGTTTCTAGTCCTCCAGCGCCGGTCGGACCCGCTGTCCCGCTAGCCCCGCTGGTTCCTCCGCTTCCCCAGTGCCGGTGGAAGAGGAGGCATCTCTGTTGCCATCAATGGGTTCGTGCATACTCTGCCAGGCATGCCTGATAGAATGCGAAGGCGAGTGCATAGTCATAACTGATGACAGCAACAACGTCTATCATTCGATCTACAAGTGAGCATGGCTAGATTGATAGGATCAACATGATGATAAAATAGTGAGAGCCATGAAGAGTATGTAAGACCTAGATATTCGAGAGACTGCAGCCTCCCGTGCCGGTCCATGAGAGAATCGCTATCCCTGCATTGCCTCCGGCTCCTGCAATAGTTGCAGTTCCTGCAGCTCCTCCGAGCCCGTATTGTGCAGAAGTCTCTACGTCGCTGCCAAGACCCGCAGCGCTTGCATATGTTCCGCTGCCTGCAGTCCCTGTTGCACCGCTGGTGCCTCCTGCACCACCGGCGCCACCTGCCCAGTTACCTGCACCGCCGCCACCGCCGCCGTAGCCACCACCACCGCCACCGCCGGCATCACCAGATGGGCTTCCAGCTCCGCCTGTTTCCCCTGAACCGCCTTGACCGCTGGCTCCGCTGCCGCCGTAGGCGCCGGCGCCGCCGATATACTGACTTCCTGCAGTGACTCCAGTGGCTGACGGACTTCCGGCCGATCCGCCGCCAGTATCTGTCCCGCCACCGCCGCCGGCACTCGCATACGATGCACTGCCCCCTCCGGCCCCTCCAAAAGAATATGCGTTGGATACCAGTACGTTATTATTCAATATGACTGTACTTCCACCGCCGCCGCCGGAGCCAGTATAGCATCCGCATCCGCTTCCGGTGCCGCCGCCGCCGCCGAAATAACCAGATCCGCCTCCGCCTCCGCCGCCGGCGCTGTCCCATCCGCCGCCGCCACCGCCGCCGCCCACATATATTGTGAGGACATTCCCTGCGTTAAGTATATAGTTGCCTGCAACCTCCAAGGAGTCTGAACCCGGATTCCCGCCGGTGGAATCGTCATACTCACCCCCGCCACCACCGCCGCCACATAGCGTATAACTTACCGTGACTGTGTTGGCGACTATGCCGTTATAGTAGGTGTAGATCGTGTTGGTGCATGGCAGTGCATTATTGCTGATGGTGACCGTATAGGTAGAGGTGCAGAGGCTCTGCGTTGTGTCGCATGCATTGAACCCGTACGTACCTATTGCAAGGCCATTCAGATTGTAGGTAGTGGTCGTGGTGCCTGACGCGACCACATTTCCCGGAGTGCAGCTGCTTCCTGAGCAGTAATTTATGCTCACCCCATCCCCGCTTATAGCGGTTGAACCGGTGACGATGTCGTTTGTTCCAGGGACGACTGCCGTGCCTGCGGAGAAGGAGATGGATATAGGACTTGTTATAGAGAGTGCAGTAGGTGTCGAACATATGCCCTCCGTAGTATCGCAGGCTCTGAATTGGTAGACACCAGCAGATAATGCATTTGTATTGTAGGTTGCGGTGGTTGTGCCTGTTGCAAGGATATTTGACGGGGTGCAGCCAGATCCGCTGCAGTACTCCACTGCAACCTGGTCTCCCGATACAGAAGTGGTTGCGGTGACGATATCAGATGAGGATTCCGATACGGTATTCCCGTTCGAGAATGTCAGCGACGCAGTAGCGGGAGCATGTCCGCTGCCGGTTAGCAGTGCCGCTTCCACCGCTATGCGCACTGCGGTGCTTGTGGCAGTGCCGGTGATAGAGTATACTCCAGAAGGCTGGGATTGGCAGTAGTCCATGGCCACGGTGCCCACTGCGGATGTTCCCACGTCCTCAGACACTTCCGAAGTGCAGCCTGATGGGAATGTGACCGCGCTGCATGGATACCAGCCGCATGCCACGAGCAGCAGCACGTTTGATGTCGTTGAGAGGTAATACATTGAGTTGAAAGTGCTGCCCACTGCATTGTACGTGGTCGGAGAGTTGATTATGCTGTATGCAGCGATGCCATTGACTCCGACAACTCCGAGGCCCTGGTAGGTTGCACCAGAACTGGTGGCGGTGCAGATGTTTGAGGACTGGCTGCCGGTTGCGGCATAGGCGGGACTTGATACGGCATCATGGCTCCAGCTGTATGTCATCGCATAATTGTAATTGCCTCCGCCGCAGAAGTAGAGGCTGCAGCCTACGTTTGCAGAAAGGCTCGTTGCCGCGTTATTCTCGGCTGATGCACACAGAGTGACTATGTTACTTGATTGTTCCACAGTTGATGATGCAGTAGCCACATGCGCGCTGAACGAGGCTACTTGCGCCACGAGACCTGACTGCGTAGTTGTGCTGTACACTATCCATAGATACCCAGCATACTGCTTGCCTATGGGCCCGGAGGCCCCAGGGCACTGGAAGGATAGGCGCGCTTGCGCTTCGTTCTGGAGCGTGGTGCCTGAGACAGTGATGGTGTTTGTAGGAGCTGCAGAACTGTTAGTACAGGCTATGGCAGTTATAGTTATGGGATAGCCACTGACCTGGCCAAGCATGACGTTTGCCACCCCCAGAGAATTGAGCACAAGGCTGCCGCAGACATATCCGGTCTGGGCCAAGCATGAAGATCCAAGGCCTGCGTTGCCTCCGAAAACCCCCAGATAATAAAGAACCGCTACTGCTATGACTATTACAACTATGGACCAGCCGTATGTCATCAGGTAATCCATTGCAGACTGTATTCTAAGAGCATCCCGCATAGAGAAGAATAATAAGGAAATTAATTTAACTCTTGCTATTCAGGCTGAAGACAGGGCGCAGGATCCCCACGTAGAAGTCCAGCTGAGGGTTGCTATTCCACCATTCCCGCCTGATCCTGCAACCTGATAGTAGGTAGTGCTTCCTGTTGCTCCGCCAACGCCATAATTCGAGGATGTTGCCAGTAAGCTTCCAGTCCCTCCAGAGGTTCCTGCATACCCATTATTTGATGCTCCTGCGCCGCCGCTTGCTCCGCTTGATCCTCCAGCCCCTGCTCCGTTGTTATTTGATCCACTATCCCCAGAAGTGCCTCCTCCGCCACCGCCGCCATAGCCGCCGCCACCGCCGCCGGCTATCCCGGATCCTCCATTTGCTCCGGTACCTCCAGAACCTTGGTATCCTAGGCAATCGCTTCCTGCGCCGCCGTTGTTACCACTTCCTGCATTCCCTCCGTCGCTCCCCGAATACCTCGGCTGCCCGGGGGCGCTTCCGGTGCCGCCACCGCCGCCGTAACTACCGCCTCCGTTACCCCCGGATGAATATCCAAGAACAGACGTCCCTTCCAATAGTGCAGTGCTGCCGCCGCCTCCTCCGCCGCCTGTGTCCTGGCCGCTGCAGTCTCCGACTCCTCCTGCACCTCCGTAGTAGCCGCTTCCACCGCCAGCACCATCGAAATAACTTCCGCCACCACCACCACCGCCGCCCACGTACACTGTTAATGTGTTGCCTGCATCAATCGTTTGGCTTCCTGTGGTCGCCACAGCACTACCTCCAGTTCCATAGTACGTTCCTGCCGATCCTCCCCCGCCGCCGCCGTAAAGTGTGTAGCTTATCGTGGCAGTGTTTGGCAGGGTATTGCTGTAATAGGTGTAGATAGTATTTGTACATGCCACCGGAGCAATGGTAGTTGTAGATGTAGTAGAGGATGAAGAAGTGGATGAGGACGTGGAGGAGGTTGATGTGGAGGAGGTGGACGAACTCGTTGTGATGCTGCTTGGTTGCGCCTTTGTAACTATTTTTCCGGTTACGGTATTGCGTATTCCGGTGACCTCGTCGGTGTAGTTCACAATTATGCCGCCGCTGAAGACCTCACCTATGCTCTCACTGACAGGATTCCCTGCAGTGTCGTAACATTGCATCGATAGCGTCTTTGACGAGCCTATAGGGATGGATACGGGGTTTGAAAGCGTCTGCATCCTTGTAATTGTACCGTTCTGTGTGCAGCCATACGCAGTTATGTTGATAGGGTCGGAACCCGACTGGAGCATATCCACAGTAAGGACGCCATTCTCGTTCAGGTATGCGTTCTGGCACGCAAGGGCCTGCCCCAGCGTGCACTGCGTGCTCACGTAGTTGCTAGAACTGAAGAGGTTGAGCGAGAACACAACCCCAAGGACAATTGCGATGACGAGAAGGGCCCACGCATATGTAGTCAGGTATTCCAGTGCAGATTGGAGCCGGAATCTCGCATGCATGAGGTATTATGATATGCGAACGAATTTAAGGCTTGCCGGTTTGCTATCTGCCCACTACCTTGCGCTCTATCCCGGAATACCTCTTGATCAGCTCCTTTGCATGGGTCTTGACCTCTCCTTTCTCGCTGTTTATCCTTGCCAGGCCCAGCCTGACAGTGGTGGCTGCCACAGTCTCTGCGACCTCTGTCACGACCTTTACCGCAAGGCTCCTGTCGGTGAATGATGGTATTATGTAATCCCTGCAGAGCCTCTTCCTGCCCACGCACCTTGCTATGGTCTCAGAAGCTGCCACAAGCGTGTCCAGGCTTACCTCCTTCGCCCTTACATCAAGAAGCCCGCGCATAATACCAGGGAAGGCAATCAGGTTGTTGACCTGGTTTGGCATATCGCTCCTTCCCGTTGCCACTATGAATGCTCCAGCATCAAGGGCATCCTGATACTCTATTTCCGGATCGGGGTTCGCAAGCGCGAAGACTATCGGCTTGTCATTCATCTTGGCTATCATGCCCTTCGTGAAGGCTCCAGGCTTAGATACCCCTATCAGCACGTCCATCCCCGATACCAGTTCCTCAAGGGTGCCCTTCTTCATGTCCAGGTTTGTTCTAGAGGCTATCTCCTGCTTGTACCTGTTCATATCCTCCCTGCCCTCGTAGAGAGCACCTTTCGAATCTACGACTATCATGTTTGCGAAACCTGCATCGAGCAATAGCCTTGCTATCCCTATTCCTGCTGTGCCGGCGCCGTTGATTATTATCCTCACGGACTTTCCCTTGCCAGAAAGCTTGACCGCGTTGAGCAGTGCGGCCAGGGTGACAACTGCAGTGCCGTGATTGTCATCCTGAAATATCGGTATCGACAAGGAATTAGAGAGTTTCTCCACGATATTGAAGTTCTTCGGCGAGCTGATGTCCTCTATGTTTATGGCCCCGAAGGTAGGTGAGATCAGCTTTACGAACTTGACTATCTCATCTTCATCCTTCGTGTCTATGCACAGCGGTATCGCATCCACGCCGCCAAACTTCTTGAACAGTATCGCCTTGCCTTCCATCACTGGCAGGCCGGCCTCCGGGCCTATGTCTCCCAGCCCCAGGATCCTTGTGCCGTCCGTCACTATGGCTATCGTGTTTGCCTTCGATGTATATTCAAAGACCTTGTCCTTGTCCATCTTGATAGCCTCTGACACATGCGCTACTCCAGGCGTGTAGTAAGTGGCAAGCTCCTCCATGTTTGTAAGAGGCACTTTCGCCAATATCTCGTATTTGCCAAGGTTCTCCAGATGGCCCCTTATCGCACGCTCCTTGTCGACCATGCTTATCAACAAGGGTAATGGAACGTGATTGAATAATAAGCTTTATTCGGACAGCGAGGTTGCCAGCTCCTACAGGTATTCGGCTCTTGGAGCTATCGAGTCGGTGCTCCTCGGCTTTGGCATCATCTTCTCAGCTATGCGGAATGTCTGCTTGGCAAGGTCTGAAATGTCCTTACGCATCGCCTCGGGCATGCTCGGAGGATAATCTTCCCTCAGTACTTGAAAGAGCATCCGGGATGCATCCGTCAGTTTGGAACGGGCCACGTAGTACCTGCCGCGGTACGCGTAATTGCGCGCATGGACCACAGGGAATGCCCTCCCTCCGGGATAACGGCTCCTTTCAGGTTCCGCTTGCCTTGGCTTGGCTCCCCAGTAGCTCGAGATGCCTTCACGGATACAGAGCCTCGCGCCATCCAGGAGCATCTCCTGATTCGTTGTAAGGGCGCATGACTTGCCGCGCGGTCCGGCAGTTGTCCTCGCATCCATACTGGAATTCTCCTTTAGCTCCCTAATAAAGCTTCCCTGCACGGCACTACTTGCGCCTCTGGTGCCTCGCTACAGGCCGCATGTATGCGTAGAGGATCAGCGCCATGACCAGCGTGAATGCAGCAGCAGCTGCAATTGAGTATGCCCTGTATGCGTCCATCTTTTCGTACTGCAGCATGGCGCTACTGCGCGCCGCGCTGGCGTATGCTATGGCGTTGCCAGGATCAGTGGATATGAGGCTTGCAGACTTGTTGAGGTCATTGTAAGCCTCGGCAAGGTTTGGGGAGAAGAATAGATACCCACTCTCATTCACATAGCTGACGTAGCTCGATGCGGAGCGGAATGCAGAGGTGGCGGTAGTTACGGCGGCGGTGGCGGCACCGGAAGCGCCCCCGGGCAGCCGAGGTATTCGGGGAGCGACGGAGGGAATGCA
>JAJZKY010000186.1 GCA_021803885.1 Planctomycetota bacterium | reverse complement strand
GGAGGCTATGCTGGAAACCCTGCAATCCACTCCCTGCCTGCGGCGGATTGAGGCGCAGATCATGCCGTATCAGCCGGCCGAACTTGAGCTGGTCTTCCGCGCCGCCGGCTTTGCGGCTCACCGGCGCAAATTCATGTACCAGCCGCTCGAAGCCATGCCGGCTGACAGCCCGGCCCAGGGGCTTGTACCCTGGTCGGGCGAAGCCATGGATGCCGCCGCCCAACTGATTGTGGAAGCATATACCGGCAGCGTGGATGCCGTTATTAATGACCATTACCGCACCCGGGCCGGAGCCGTGCGGTTTTTGCATAATCTGGTGCGCTTTCCGGGCTGCGGATTCTTTGACACCAACGCTTCCTGGATGGCGATGGGGCCGGACCGGCTGAGAGGCCTGATTTTATGTTCCCGGGTCATGCCCGACGTGACCCATATCACCCAACTCTGCGTCTGGCCTGGCACCCGGCGGCAGGGTCTGGGCCGGCGGCTTATGCTGCAAGCACGCGCCGCATTGTGCAGCAGCGGCTGCCAGGCCTGGTCCCTGACGGTCAGCGCGGAAAATTCCGCCGCCGTGCAGCTATATGAAAGATTTGGGTTTGATACCCTGCGCGAATTTGATGCCTATGTCTGGGAGCGATGAAAAATTCAATTCGGATGAAGAAGCCCAAAGGCGAATCCTCTACGGCGGTTTTCAGCGCACCCTGCCGCTGCCTGAAGGGGTGAACGCGGATCAAGTCGAGGCGGAAGCGGCGTTACCCCGGCACATTCCCGTCAAAGGGACGGATGAATGGCAGTCCAAGAACCTGGCTGCGTAATCTTCAATCGGCGAATGCGCGGTCGAGCAAAGTCTGCTGTTCTTTCTGATGGCGGCGGAGCGAGCCGGTCGCGGGGCTGGCCGCTTCTGCTCGCCCGATATATTGAATATTACCCTTGTGCAGCGCCGGCCAGCGCTGGGCCACATAATTCCAGGCGCCCATGTTCTCAGGCTCTTCCTGAACCCAGCGATATGCGGCATCCTGGGGAAATCCCGACAGGGCGGATTTGAGGCTGGCCTGCGGCCAGGGATAGAGCAGTTCAACCCGCACGATCGCGGCCGTTGAATCGTTGTGTTCCCGGCGCCGGGCGGCGAGTTCGTAGTAGATTTTGCCGCTGCACAGCAGTATCCGGCGGCAATGGGCGTCCAGAACACTCGTTTCGGTTTCACGCAGCACAGGCGCAAATCCCGACTGAATGAATTCGGGAAGGGAACTGGCCGCGGCAGTTGAGCGCAACAGACTTTTAGGCGTAAAGATCACCAGCGGCCGGCGGGTTTCAGGGGCGGAAGCGCCGGAGAGCCCCTGGCGGCGCAGAAGATGAAAATACTGGGCCGACGTGGTGCAATTGGCGATGCGCAGATTGTTTTCCGCGCAGAGTTGTAAAAATCGCTCCGGCCGGGCGCTGGAATGTTCCGGCCCCTGGCCTTCATAGCCGTGGGGCAAGAGTAAAGTGATGCCGCTGGTGCGTCCCCATTTCGAATAAGCCGCGGCCAGAAACTGGTCAATCATGACTTCAGCGCCATTGGCAAAGTCGCCGAACTGGGCTTCCCATAAAACCAGAGCCGTGGGATGAATGGTGGAATAGCCATATTCAAAGCCAAGGGCGGCTTCTTCCGAAAGCAGGCTGTCGTGGACAGCGAAATCGGCCCGGCGCCCGGGCAGGTGCTCAAGCGGAGTGTACAAGTCACCGCTATGGTAGTCGGCCAGAGTGAGATGGCGCTGGCTGAAGGTGCCGCGGGCGGTGTCCTGCCCGGTCAACCGGATGGGCACTCCATCAAGGAGCAGACTGCCAAAGGCCAGCGATTCGGCCAGGGCCCAGTCCACGGCTTGGGCATCGGTCATCGCACGGGTGCGCTTTTCCAGCCAGGGTTTCAGTTTGGGATGAATGACAAAGCCTTCAGGCGTCGCAGCCAGGCCACGGGCAATTTCGCGCAGACGATCCGCCGGCACGGCCGTGACCGGAGCCGCGGATGGCGTAGCATGCGGGGCCGCTGAGCCGGCGGTATGCGGTGCCGCGGAAGAGGCCGGGGGTGCGGCGGGACTGGCGTCAAGTTTGTCGCGTTCGGCCTTTAAGATGGCATCCGCTTCCCCGGACGCCAGAATTTTTTCGCGCTCCAGTTGTGCGGCATAAATGGCGCGGGGCGTGGGGTGATTTTCAATATTGCGATAAAGAACCGGCAGGGTCAGGCTGGGATCATCGCCTTCATTATGACCGTGACGGCGGTAGCAGACGATATCCACCACGACGTCGCCGTGGAATTCGTTGCGATAGTCGAAGGCCAGATGCAGGCCGCGCGCGACCGCTTCGGGGTCATCGCCATTGACATGAAAGATGGGCGCCTGCACCATGCGGGCCACGTCGGTGCAATACAGGCTGGAGCGGGCCGCGCCCGGGGCGGTGGTAAAGCCAATGCGGTTGTTGACGATGATGTGCAGGGTGCCACCCACGGCATAGCCATCGAGTTGCGACAGGTTCAGGGTCTCCGCGACCACGCCCTGGCCGGCAAAGGCGGCATCGCCATGAATCAGCACCGGCAGCACGCGGCGGCCCGCCGCGTCGTCCAATAATTCCTGGCGCGCTCGCACCGCGCCTTCCAGCATGGGATCCACCGCTTCCAGATGGCTTGGGTTGGGCGCCATCCAGAGCCGCATTTCGCGATCCTGGCCGCGGTAAATGCCTTCGGCGCCGAGATGATATTTGACGTCGCCCGAGCCCTGCACACTTTCAGGATCGATATCCTCGAAGCGGGAAAGCATGGCCGCCATGGACTGGCCGATGATATTGACCAGCACATTCAAACGCCCGCGATGGGCCATGCCAAGCAGCATTTCTTCCATGCCCTCGGAGGCGGCGCGCGCCAGCAGGCCGTCGAGAGCGGGTATCAGGCTGTCGGCGCCTTCAAGGGAAAAACGCTTATGGCCGATATAGCGCGAATGCAGCAGCCGCTCGAAGGCTTCCGCGGCGGAGAGTTTTTCCAGCAGCCGGCGTTTTTGCGGCGCGGCCAGCGGCCAATGACCCTGCGCCGGCTCCAGCCGGCGCTGCAGCCAAAGCCGCCGGTCCAGATTTTGAATATGCATGTACTCGCAGGCCAGGGTGCCGCAGTAAGTGGCGCGCAGGACATTTAAAATGGTCCGCAGCGTCTGCATCGGCGGGCCGGACTCGGCGGGCTCACCGGATAGGGAAGTCAGGAATTTACGATCGTAATCCCACAGGCTCAGCCCGTAATGGCCGGGATCGAGTTCGGGATGCTCGGGCGCGGCCGTGGCCAGCGGATCCAGTTGCGCCAGCAGATGGCCCCGCACCCGGTAGGCATGCACAAGCTGCAATACCGCCGCCTGCTTGCGCACAGCTTCAGGATCATGACCGCCGAGGCCCATGGCTCCCGGGGAGGCGTCACGCGACCAGCGTACGGCATGGAAGGGAAGATCGAGCTGGCGGAAGAGGTTTTCGTGAAAATCATCTTCGCCGAGCAGCAAGGAGGAGATGGTGGCCAGAAATTCGCCCGATTCAGCACCCTGCAGAATGCGGTGGTCGTAGGTGCAGGTCAGGCTCATGACCTTGCCCACGCCCAGGGCATGCAGCGTGTCTTCCGGCATGCCTTCAAAGCCGCTGGGGTATGCCAGTGCGCCGGCGGCGATGATGGCCCCCTGGCCCGGCATCAGACGCGGCACCGAGGCCTGGGTGCCCAGGGTGCCGGGATTGGTCAGGGTCATGGTCGCGCCGCGCAAGTCGGCCGGCGCCAACTGGCCATGCCGGGCGCCTTGAATCAGGCGGTCGGTTTCGGTGATGAAATCGGAAAAATTTAAAGTTTCGGCCTGATGCAGCACCGGAACCAACAGCGTGCGTCCGCCGCCGCGAGCCGCCACATCCACCGCCAAGCCCAGATGCACATGCCCTGGATCGAGGCGGGCAGGCTGACCCTCCCATTCGCCATAGGCGCGATTCATGGCGGGATGCCGCTGCAGGGCCCGTAAAATGGCCCACGCCAGAATATGGGTCACCGATAGTTTGCGCCCGCGCGGCGCCAGTTGCTGGTTCAGCAAGCGCCGATTCTCCTCGGCCAGCCGCATGGGAATTATGCGCTGGGAAGTCGCGGTTGGAACCGCCAGACTGGCGGCCATGTTCAGGGCAATACGCGCGGCGGCGCCCCGGAGGGGTTCGGGACGGGCTTCAGCGCCGGGTTCCTGGGGTGATTGAATCACGCCCACGCCCGGCGCTGCTCCTGCGGCGGACAAGGCCGGTATAGAGCCGGCCTTATGCCCATTGGTCGTCCCGGCCAGGGCTGCTTCAAAAGCCTCACGCCAGCTTGAGGGCACGGCCTGCGGATTACTGGAAAAGTCGCGAAACAGCTCTTCGGCAAATCCTTCGTTCGGCCCTAATGCCGCTAAATAGGCGCGAATGCGATCGTCTAAATTCACGCTTGCCACCCTTCCAGTATAGCGAGGACGAAGATGTGAAGAAGCGAAGAAGCAGAGTAAAGAATGGGCTGGGCGGGCGATTGCAACCTGGATACGCGCAGAGCAAAGTCGCCTGGAAGCGATAAAATACAAGCCAATGACAACGGCAGACTCCCAAACTCTGATACTGGCGCTGACCGGCGCCAGCGGCATCGCGCTGGGCCGCATGGCCTTGCAATACCTGGCCGCCGATGCCAGGGTGGGCCATATTTACCTGGTTGTTTCCGATCACGGCCGGCGGGTGATGTGGGAAGAACTGGGCGAGCGTCCCGCCAGTGGCCAAACTCTGCCGGATTTTCTGCTGCGCGGCGGCATCGGACGGGAAAAAATCGAATGTCTCGAGCCCCGCGATATCGGCGCCGCCATCGCCAGCGGCTCCGTTGCCCATCAGGGCATGCTGATTCTGCCTTGCAGCATGGGTACGCTGGCCGCCATCTCGCACGGATTATCCGATAACCTGATCGAACGCGCGGCCGATGTTTGCCTGAAGGAACGCCGGCGGCTGGTGCTGGCGATTCGGGAAACTCCGTTCAACCTGATCCATCTGCGTAATATGCTGGCCGTAACCGAGGCGGGCGCAACCGTTTTCCCCATCATGCCCACATTTTACGACCGCGCGGTCACGCCCGAAGACGGCATGCGGCAGTTTGTGGCGCGGGTGCTGGCACATTTCCAGCTTGACCCGGCCGGGATGTTTCGCTGGCCGGGCGGCGAAGCAAAATGATGCGATGCGGGTGAAACCGCTTCAGGGCTTCAGGATGATTTTGCCGTAACTGGCGCGGCTTTCAAGCAGGCGGTGAGCCTCGGCGGCTTCGGCCAGCGGATATACGGCGCCGATCACAGGCTGAACCTTTTTACGGCGGGCATATTCCAGCAACTCGTCCATGGCCATGGAGACCGATTCCGGCGATTGCAGCAGGCTGCGGAGATGCAGCGCGTGGACACTCAAGCTGTTGGCAAACAACTGGCCCAGATGCAAATGGCCGGGGTCGCCGCTGAGGGCTCCGTAGACGATTAAACGGCCCAGCGGCCGCAGGAGCTCCAGATCGGCGGCCAGGGTGGCGCCGCCGACACTTTCGAGAATAATGTCAATGCCGTCTCCGCCCGACTGCTCGCGCACGGCCTCGCGGTAGTTGTAGTCGGAGCTTTCAATGACGTGCTCCAGGCCGGACTGGCGCAGCCATTCGGCTTTTTCCGGGCTGCTGGTGATGCCAAAAATTTCGGCCCCCATCTGGCGGGCCAGTTGCGCTGCGGCGGTGCCAACGCCGCCCGCGGCGGCCTGAATCAGCAGCTTTTCATCAGGTTTCAGGTCCGCCATCCAGAGCGCGTAATACGCCGTAAGATAGGTGACGAGAAAACCCGCCGCCTGTTCGGCGCTGAGCTCGGTGGGGTAGGGAAAAGCGAGAGCGTCGGGCACCAGGGCATATTCGGCATATCCGCCATGCTCGACAATGCCCATGATGCGCTTGCCCTGGTGGGCGCCGGAGACCGCAATGCCGGCCACCTCCAGCCCGGGGACAAACGCAGGTTGCGGACCGCCGGGATAATGGCCGGTACGCATCATGCAATCGGCGAAGTTGACTCCGATCGCCTCAACCTTGACCAGCCCGAAGCCAGGCTCCGTGGCGGGCGTGGGTGCTTCGCTATACTTGAGTACTTCGGGACCGCCGTAAGACTCAACTGTGATGACCTTCATGCCGCGCCTTTCCTGAAACCGAATGTTTTCAACTACAAACGTTCATTGTAATCTGGGGTTCGCGATGGAAGCAAAGAAATCCTGCATGAGCCTGGCGGAAAAGGCTCAAAAGCTCCCGCGGGCACGGGTTTGCTTATGGAGCTGAAGCCCATTCCAACACCGGCGGATGCGGGCGCCATCCGGGCCGGCGTGAACCCTGCGCCTAACCCGCCAACCCGACGGAAAAAAGCCATGATTTTTTTGTTGATTCTCATTGCAGTGCTGCTGGAGGCTTCGGCGCAGCTTTTATATAAAGCCGGAGTCAACCAGCTCCCCCCTCCCTCGGCGCCGCTTTGGCATTTGCCCGCGCTCTGGGACTTTACCTGGAGCGCGCTGGGAAACTGGCGCGTGCTGCTGGGAATCGGGCTATATATTCCTGAAGTGATTCTATGGTGGGCGATTTTATCCAAAGTGGAGGTGAGCTATGCTTTTCCGCTCACCAGCATGAGCTATGTGCTGCTTTTGTTGATGGCAAAGTTCTTTTTGCACGAAGACATCCCTCTGGAGCGCTGGCTGGGCGCTCTGGCGGTGGTGACGGGTGTGTTTCTGATTACCCGTTCCGCCGGCGCCAGCCGTCATTAGCATTGGTAATTGTCCAGAAATTCCCCGGCTGATTAGCTGAAATGGGTTAGCGTAAAGGTATGCAGAAGTCCGGCTTTCGAAAGTGGCTGGTGATCATTTGCCTGAGCCTGGGGTGGGCATTGGGCTGCGTTTCATTGTGTCAGGGGCAGGAAGCCTACCCAAGCTGGCAGACGCAGGCTCCGCCTTTGACCCCTACCCCGCAGCCAAACACCAGCGCAACACCCCAACTCATTGGCCCGCCGACGCAGACCATCCGCGCGGCCGTGAACCTGGTGGATATTCCCGTGCTGGTGCTGAATAAGCGGGGCAATGCAAAATTAGGCTTGCAGGCGGGAAATTTCAAAGTGGAAGACGATGGCCATGTGCAGAAACTGGTGGCCTTCGACAATGAAGCCCGTCCGGTATCCATCGCCATCATCATTGACACCACCGAATATGCGGCTGTGGAACAGGCCAAACGCTCCGCCTTGCTGCTGGCGAATATGGTGGTGGGCGCAAAGGGCCGGGCCGCGATTTTTGTGGCCGGGAACGATACCCGGCAGATATTGAGTTTTACCGGGCGCAAACGGGCATCATTGAAACATTGCGATCGCTGAAGGTTGGCCCTAAAGGCAATGACATTACCGAAGCTCTGACGCTGGCGGTGCTGCGGATTTCTCATCAGCCGATCGCGCGTCAGCGCGCAATTCTGGTGATCAGCCGGCAGAACCCCTCGGGCAGTGAATATGCCAAGGCGATCGTGCAGGCCTCCATGTCAAATGCGACGCCGGTGTTTAGAATCAAGCCCAACCGGTACAAAGCGCATCCCGAGAACCCGTATTCGCCCTCAGAACATGGCACCGGCCCGGGATCGAGCCGGGTCATACATCCAGCTTCTCCCATTGGACGGAATGGCGCACCTGAGCCGTGTTCCTCGTGCGATGCCAATTTTGGCCCCACCATCGAACTGGCTGCCAAGGGCGCCAAGGCCGGGGTGATGACCATTTTGGGGCATTTTATCAAGCTGCGCGGCTGGAGCTATGCCTATGCCACCGGCGGTTTGAGCTATAACGCCAGCAGCAACCGCGATTTTGACCGGAAACTGGCGCGCATCGGCAATGCATTACGGGCAACGCATTGT
>JAJZKY010000185.1 GCA_021803885.1 Planctomycetota bacterium | reverse complement strand
CACTTCCGCAACACGCTGCCCCGACTCGACCAGCCGTACCGCCTCCTGCTTGAACTCGTATGTGTATGCCTTCCTCGGTAGTCGCTCCATCTTCGCTCCTTCGCTATCTTCTCAGAGCGCTATATGAGGAACGTTTTCCAGGGGCAAGGTCAGTTGCGGCTTGTGGACGAGCGCCACGGCGATGCTGGGACGACTGACATTTCGCGCGAAAAATAGGTGGGGATTGGTCGGTGGGTTTTTGCAGCCTGTTTGGCGGGTGTGTTGCTGGCCGGGCTTGCTGTGCGGGCGGGATTGCCGGGGGTGGATAACGTAGGGATAACTATGCCGGATCCGGAGATTCGGTCAACGGATGCTCTTTTGTCGAGTGAGGATTAATCCCCAGTGGCCACGGCCAGACGCCGTTCGCGCCATCGCGCCGTCAGCCAATAGAGCAGCGGTCCTGCCAGCGCCACCGTCAGCGCAAATCCCAGCGCGGAAAATCCGCCCAGTTGCTCTCCGCGTACCGCGTACAGCGCATAGCCGATCAGCGCCGACGGTCCCACGCCCAGCGCCACGGCCATGGCCAGGTTGCCCGCACGAAACGGTCGCGTCAGCTCGGGCTCACGCACCCGCAGCCCCACCAGTGCTACAAACTCCAGCACCAGGCTCGCTCCATACAAGATCAGGTCGATCGAGATCAGCCGTTCAAACTTCAGATTCAGCGCCAGCGCCCACGCCAGTCCGCATAGCGCCACGGAAACTACGGGGACACCGCGGTTATTCTTCTTCGTCAGCACTTGCGGCAGCATTCCGTCCTCGGCCATCGCCAGTGGCAGTCGTGTATAGCTCATCATCAGCGCGTTGAACATCCCAAATCCGTTGATCGCACCGCCTGCTACTACCGCGATTCCCAGCCAGCGTCCGCCCATCGCCGCAGCCGCGGTCGCCCAGGAACCCGTCGTAAAATGTGCCACCGAGATACCCATCAGTGCCACGGCCGCCAGCGGCAGAATGTACGTCACCGCGACCAGCATGGCTGCTGTCGTCATCGCCAGCGGATAATTCCTCTGCGGATTTTCCACCTCCTGCGCCACCGTCGAGGCGTTGTCCCAGCCCATGTAATTCCACATCGCCACCAACACCGCCGTGCTCAGCGAAGCCTCGCTGCCGGCCGTGCTCCACTGCACAGCCACGTGCGTCGTCCATCCGTGCCAGAACCCGATCCCGATCAGCGCCACAAATGGCGCCAGCAGCAGCACAAACAACCCCACCGTCCCTTCGCCCACGGCTGGCGCGCCGCGCAGATTCCACGCGCCGCAAACCACCACAACCAGCAGCGACCACAGATACCCTCGCCCGCCCGCCGTCAGGGCCGGATCGAAGCGTCCCAGATACTCCACAAAGATCGTCGGATAGATCGCCATGTCGAAGATGCTCGCCGCCAGCGACAGCCATCCCTCCTGGTAACCCCAGAACGGCCCCAGAGCACGCCGCACCCAGACATAAAATCCGCCCTCGGCCGGAATCGCGCTTGCCAGTTCCCCAATCATCAGCGTTGTTGGCAGACTCCAGACAAACGGTAGCAACAGCAGGATAACGATCGCTTTCGCAAACCCTGCCCCGCCCAGAATGTCTTCAATTCCATATGGCCCGCCCGACACCATGAAGTACGTCGCTGCGATCAGCGGAATCATCCGCAGCTTCCGCTGAGCCGGTTGCCGGAAAACGCGCATAACAGTTACTGTAACAATCTTCACCACGTATGCCGGGACGAAACACCTAATTCACGGCCCAGTTTATTTGCACAATAAATCCGCCGATAGGCTGAGAAAAATAACCATCCCTGGGGGCATGACGGGCGGTGTTGCAAAACTGTAGGGTTGAGCTTTCGAATCCTGTTGCACTTTTTGAGGTCAGAACTTATGACGCGATGCTATGTAGTGTTTTTGTGCCTGTTGCTTGCTGTGACGGCATATGCTCAAGTGAATTTTGCCAACCTGCACGGAGTCGTGCTCGATCCGCAGCATAAGCCCATCTCCAACGCAACCGTCGTCCTTACCGCAACGGAAACCGGAGCGACCCGATATATCGTTACGAATTCGGACGGGCTGTATGAAGCACCGACGGTTGCGTCCGGCACGTACACGATCTCAGTCGCCGTTCCCGGCTTTGCCCCACTCAGTCAGACGCTGACGCTGGAAGTAGGCCAGAACCTGGATCTCGATTTTCATCTTCAGGTCGCCTCGGTCGCACAATCCGTCTCCGTCCAGGGGGGGGCGGTAGCTATGGATTCGACGACGACCGGTGTTGGCGAGGTTGTCGAGCCGAAGAGCATCCAGGACTTGCCGATGGATGGCCGCATGATTCTAAACCTGGTAACTACCGTGCCGGGCGCTCACATGGGCGCGGGCGCTCAAACTGGTGTTAGCAACGCACGCTACTGGCGTCCCGAACAGGATTCCGCTTTCAGCATCGGTGGGAATCGTCCAAACGCCAATTACTATCTTCTGGATGGGGCTGTTAATACGGACCCGACCTTCTGGACACAGAACATCAGTCTTTCCTTGGACGCGATCCAGGAGTTTCGAGTTGACGTCTCCAGCTACACAGCGAGCGAGTCCGGAGGGGGCGGTGGTCAGATTAACATCGTAACCCGCTCCGGGACCAAGCAGTTTCATGGCACGCTTTACGACTATGTGCGAAATGGGGTTCTCGACGCCAATACATTTGAGCAAATGGGCAACAACAATTTTCTTGTGCAGAACCAGTTTGGCGGCTCGCTCGGCGGTCCGATAGTCCGGGGCAAGCAGACTTTTTTCTTCATCAACTACGAAGGGTACGATCACGTCCAGGCAGATACACAGATCGAAACGGTGCCGACACTGGCGGAAATTAATGGAGATTTCAGCCAGAGCGGGGTGAATATCTATGACCCGTCCACCGCCACCTCCAGTGGTGGTTCAGTGGTGCGCAGCCAGTTTCCGGGCAATAAAATCCCGGCTGACAGGCTGAACTCGGTGGCTGTGCAATTCATGACACAATACCTTCCAAGGCCCAACATGGGCATGCTTGGAGTGGACTCGAACAACTATATGGACGTTCGGAACGAGACGCAGTTATGGAACCAGGGAACCCTCCGAGTGGACCACAATTTTCCCAGGGGGGACCTTATTTTTGCGCGGTATTCCGGGTCGAGCGAGACTGGCTTTTCTCCGATCAATCTGCCGGGCTTCGGGGTCTACAATAACAATCTGTCACAGCAGGCCGTCGGTTCCTGGACCCACAACATTACGCCCGCCATACTCGATACCGCCACCATCGCGGCCTCGCGTCTGTCCATGTTCGCCCAATCGCAGAACAACAATGTCAACAATATCATCGGTCAACTTGGCATACAGGGGGTGGGTTTTGGCGGTCCGGGCGCGTGGGGAGCTCCGTGGTTTACCGTACAGGGCTACTCCGGCTTTGGCGACTCGTTTGCCAATACTCCAGGACACGAGTGGGACACTACCTACGAGGGTCGGGATACTCTGTTTTGGCAGCGCGGCCGCCACGATTTCCAGTTTGGCGCCAGTTACCGCCGCTACTTGTGGCCAATGTGGGGTTTTTTTCAGAACCGTGGCTTCTATCAGTTCACCAATGGATACACATCGCGCACCGCATCGAACGACGGGACTGGCTCCGCGATGGCCAGCTTTCTACTGGGCTTGCCTGTCGTCAGGCAGCGGCAGGCTGGCATCCCCGCCATGGATCTTCGGGGTTGGTTTGCCGACAGCTATGTACAGGACCAGTGGCGCATCGCGACGAATACCACCATCAACTACGGCTTGCGCTATGAATACACCAGTCCGCTGTGGGATGCGCACTATACTAACAGCAATCTCGACATCTCTTCAGGTACTCCTGTTGCCTTTATTGGTGGACAGGGGAAATATCCAAACAGCCTGACGTTTTCAAACAAGTTGGACTTCGCTCCCCGTTTTGGCATCGCGCAGAGCATTCCCCGTTTGGGGATGATTGTGCGAGGCGCGTACGGTATTTTCGATACGCCGGTCGATTACACCACATGGTGCGACGTGCGTCATAACGTGCCGTTGGTATTTCCAGAAACGAACCAGGGCGACAACTATACCCCAAATCCTGCCATCGCTGGCTTCAACTTCGCTCCAGCCGTGCTGGGAAAGACAGTTGTCAGCTATGCCTCTTTCAGCCTCCATCCATCGCCGCAATATGTCGAGCAATGGAACGTAGCCATCGAGAAGTCGCTAGGCGGCGCGGCGAGTATGGAAATCGGATACCTCGGGGCCAACGGCTTACATCTGATGCGCGCGATCCTGATCAACAATGCTTTGCCTGGGCCTGGGCTTGTGGAGCCGCGCCGCCCTTTCCAGCACATCAGCTTCACCAATGGAACGACCATTCCCTCCAATATTGAAGGCACTCCCATCAACATTACCAGTCTGACCTTCCCGGTGAGTGCCATCTACAGGCTGGAAAACACGGCCAAGAGTTGGTATAACGCAGGTTACATCAACCTTCGCCGCAGCTACAACGATGGCTTCAGCATACTGGCCAACTATACGTTCTCAAAAAGCCTGGATACAGCTCCGGACTTCCGTTCCCCCAACCACGAGGCTGTCATACCCCAAAACGATAACAATCTAGCTGCCGAAAAGGGGCCAGCAGGCGAGGACATGCGGCAGCATTTCGCTTTAAGCGCTGTCTATACTAGCCCTGCGTATATGCGGTCTAATTGGATGCGCGTCGTGACAGAGGACTGGATGTTTTCTACCATCTGGAAGATGATGTCAGGGAATCCATTCACGGTCTCTGTTTTTGGCGATACGGCCAACGCTGGCACGATTCTTGGTCAGAATCCAATCCGCGCCAATGCGACTGGAAAGCCAATTTTTGGAGCCGGAACACGAAACGCGGCTCACTGGATCAACTCCGCGGCCTTTGCATCGCCAGCCCCGTACACATTTGGGGATGTAGGACGCAACTCTGTCTACGGGCCGGGCATGCAGACGATGGATATCTCCGCCCAGAGAACGATTCCACTCCATCAGCAGATGGCATTACTGGTGCGGGGTGATTTCTTCAACTCATTCAACCACACTAACCTTGGCTCACCCGACCGCTATGTCAATACACCGCAATTTGGCTCTATCACGATGGCGATGACGCCGGGCCGGGAAATCCAGTTGAGTGGACGCATCCAGTTCTAGTCTAATTGGACAGCCCTAGGCGCGCACGGCCTGCTCATGCCCATTCACTGGGGCCTCTTCGATCTTGCTCTTCATCCTTGGCTCCAACCCATTGAATCCATCTGGTCCGTAGAAGGTTTGAAGCTCTGGTCGCCCACCCCTGGCCTTCCCTCCGATCTTTTCCCTGGTCGCGAACTCCGCTCCAGTTGGTGGCGCTAAAGATGCACGTCGGGCAAGACAGGCAGGCGCGTTCCAGTCGCCCGCTCAGGCCGCCAAGCTCCCTTCGGCATTCATGCTAATCTGTTGATAACCCCGCGGAGAGATGGCCGAGAGGCTGAAGGCGGCGGTTTGCTAAACCGTTATAGGGTCAAAAGCTCTATCGAGGGTTCGAATCCCTCTCTCTCCGCCAGCACATTGCCACAAGCGCAACTCTCACCTGAAGTTACCCAATAAAGCTATATATTTCATTGCCTTACAAGATTTCCATATTTTCTAAATTTTCCATACTTTCCATCCCGTATCGTATTTTTCCGCCATTTTGTATGACCATGCGCGAAATGTATGACCATGGGTCCGGTGGCTGACTTCGGCGCTTCGTCCGGTCAGGACTGGTTCATCTCGCACAGTCGGAGCAACCTTCCCCCGTCGTTGCTGCTGTTGGTCTGAAATACGTTGCTTTTGGGTCAGTCACGATCCGGCCGGAATGATACTCCGCTCCACGGGCAGTGCGGTAAGCCTTCCACGACAGACAAAAGACAGAACTCATCTGCGCACTTCGACGCGATCGGTTCGGTCGAGATGTCTTTTTCTGGCCCTGCCTGGATTTTCGCGTCTCGGCCATCTTAGCAAGCACACAAGAAAGGAGAAGAAATGTATCCATACAGCGACGAAGATGAAGAGGAGGACATCGAGATCGAAGAAATCATCGAGCTCGATGCCTACGAGAACGAATCAGAATCCTTCTGCGAAGACGAGGCCGCGATGGCGGATTTGGAGATCGACTGGTATCCAACCGATTCCAGCGGTTGCCACCGCGCCTTTTGATAATCCTGCATCTCACCCGACCATCCCCTCCCAAACAATTCAGGAGCAATGCATGATCTACGCCCTATCCCTCTGCGAGGTGGGGGTCGAGCAGACCCCTGCCTTTCGCTCGCTCTTCCTGGCCGGCGGCCTGTGGCAGAGCTTTGCCAGCCGCCTCACCGGCCACATCCACACAACCGTGATGCGCGACGTCCGCAGTCCGCACATCTTCCTCATCCTCGAATTCTGGACTGCCGAGTCTCACTACATCGCGGCACGCGAAGCTGCTGAGGTGCGTGCTTTCGAACTCTCGATCGAGGCACTGACGAAGTCTCGCTGGAACCTTGGCTTGTTTGCGTTTCAGAACGCTGACAAGTAAACACCTGCCTTCTCGCGGAAATCGTCGAGCAGCACAAACAGGCGCAGTTGATCCGCTCGGTTGCCGTTCCCAATACGTTCGCGGAGTCTCCGGCAGTACAGAGCTTGACTCGGGACTTTGCGAATCAATGATTCTTGAAAGACAACATAACCACAAGGAGTAGCCAAATGGCCGACGTACTTACAATCTGCTTCGTTATCTTCGCGATTCTTCTCTTCAGCATGATGCTGGATCACTCCGACAAGAGCGAATTGCGCACCATGATCAGGGAATTGCACACCGACATCAGAGATCTGCGCACCGAAATGAATTCGCGCTTCGAGTCCCTGCGCAGTGAAATGAGCACCCGTCATGACAGGGTTCACTCCGAGCTGCGCTCCCTGGACGGAGCCATCGGAGAACTCAAAAGGCGAATCGACACCATCACGAAACGAGAACCCTGAGTCTCGGCAGATGCCCCCCGCACAAGGCGCTGCAATAAGCTTGCTGCGTAACGCGCCGATAATCAACATGATGAGTTCATTTAAGGGTAGCCACCGATCCATTTAGCGTTACCTGTCCACAGTAGACAAGGTGATTAAAATGAGCAGCCTCAGAAATCATTTCTGGGTGCGCTGTCAACAGTAGACAGCGGATGTAACTCAGGGCGAGTTTTCCTCGGAAAAGATTCTGTCTACTGTGGACACAATTCGGAGCGGTGTCCACAGTAGACAGCCTGCACGAACTGAAGTCGTGCGTTGGCCGATGGTATCTGTCACCTGTAGCCAGATTGTCTGCATCCGTCGTCAGAAACTGCAAATCCCGCTGTGAAGATTGTCTCGATCCTGATCGTCCGCGCCCGATGTCGGGATGAGCTGTTGCGTCTGCAGCAGGCGGTGTCAGGTTTGGGTATAGTCCAGATGGACACTCTGCGCCTGACACTTTTGCCGCAAATTCGCGTCAGAATGAAGTTCTTCCCGCCTTTTCTGACACCTCTTCCCGAACCTCTTAGACCCTAACCTGACACTTTGAAAGGAGTACCCATGACCGGTCATCGGATCGGGTATCGACGTGTATCGACAATTGACCAGAACACGGCGCGCCAGCTCGACGGCCTCGCGATCGACAAGCTCTTCGAGGACAAGGCCAGCGGCAAGGACACAGCACGCCCGCAGTTGCAGGCGGCGATGGAGTTCTGTCGCGAGGGCGACACGTTGCTTGTTCACTCAATGGACCGGCTGGCGCGCAATCTGACGGATCTGCGAATGCTGGTCAGGCAACTGACCGAGCGTGGCGTTGCGGTGCAGTTTCAGAAAGAGGCGCTCACGTTTACCGGCGAAGACTCGCCGATGGCGAACCTGCTGCTGTCGATGCTCGGAGCTGT
>JAJZKY010000184.1 GCA_021803885.1 Planctomycetota bacterium | reverse complement strand
TGTTTTCCGCTGGTGGAGCAATCAGCAGAAAGTTCGCGCCTCTGGCCGTGGCGGCTGGCGCCGTGGTGGTGGACAACAGCTCGGCGTTCCGCATGGATCCGGAAGTGCCGCTGGTGATTCCGGAGATCAATCCTGAAATGATAGGCCGAAATCGGGGTATTATCGCCAATCCCAACTGTTCGACAATTATCGCGCTGGTGCCATTGTGGCCGATCCACCGGGTGAACCGGATTCGCCGGCTGATCGTGGCGACCTACCAGGCCGCCAGCGGCGCCGGCGCCGCGGCCATGCAGGAATTGCTTCGCGCCACGCAAGCGGCGTTGGAAGGGCGCGACCACATCCCCACGGTGCTGCCGCACCCTTATGCTTTTAATGTGTTCAGCCACAATGCGGCCGTGGATCCGCAAACCGGTTATAACGAGGAAGAGCTTAAAATGGTCCGGGAGACGCGCAAGATATTCAATGATCCGGACATCCGCATCTCCGCCACCTGTGTTCGCGTGCCGGTGTTAAGGGCGCATTGCGAAGCGTTGCATATAGAGTGTACCGATCCGATCGACTCCGGGCGGGTTCGCGAACTGCTAAGCGGCGCCGCGGGCGTAAAGGTGGTCGACGATCGTGATCGAAATTATTTTCCCATGCCCCGCGACGCTTCCGGCCAGGGCGACGTTCTGGTGGGCAGAATCCGCCAGGATATCAGCGATCCCTCCGGCCGGTCGATCGCCATGTTCGTGGCCGGAGATCAGCTTCTCAAGGGCGCCGCGCTCAATGCCGTACAAATTGCACAGAGGCTGCTGGCGTAAAGCGCAATGTCGTTGGTTCGTTATAAACTCACCCTCGCCTATGACGGCACGGCGTATTGCGGCTGGCAGAGGCAGCCCGATCCGCTCCCCACCGTGCAGCGCGCCGTGGAGATAGCCGCCGGCCAAATTGTGAATCATCCCGTGGTAATCGCCGGTTCTTCACGGACGGATACGGGCGTGCATGCCTGCGGCCAGGTGGCGCAGATGGATACCGAGTGCCGCCTGGCGCCTCAGCGAATGCGCCTGGCGATCAACAGCCGCCTGCCCCCCGACATCCTGATCCGGGAACTGATTCCCGCCCCGCCCGGTTTTGATGTGGCGCGGGCTTGGCGCAAGCGGTATCGTTACTTGATATGGTGCAATCGCGAGCGGCCCCTGTTCTATCGACATTTTGTATACCACCATTGGCGCAAGGTGGATCTGGCGGCCATGGGAGAAGCTTGCCGGCGATTAGAAGGCGAACATGATTTCGCCGCCTTTTGCAGCCGGAGTCCCGATGGCGATCGGGTTCGCAGCACCGTCCGAACCATCACCCACTGTGGAATTCACAGCCGCGGCCCCATGATTATTTTCAGCGTCGAAGGTAACGGATTCCTTTATCACATGGTACGCACGATGGTGGGAACCGTCCTGGAGGTGGGACGCGCTCGCTGGAAGCCGGAGCAAATCACCCGGATACTGGAATCCGCTGATCGCTCGCAGGCGGGTCCCTGCGCCCCGGCAAGCGGTCTGTGCCTGCAATGGATTCGCTTCGCCGCTCCGGAAGGGTCCAATTGAAAATAGTCCACGTGATTACGCGATTGATCGTCGGCGGAGCGCAGGAGAACACCCTTCTAACCTGCGAAGGTCTGCGGCGCCGCGGTCAAGAGGTGATTCTGATTACGGGCCCGAGCAGGGGACCGGAAGGATCGCTGCTGCCGCGGGCCAGATCCGGCGGATATGAGGTGATGGAACTGCCGGCGCTGCGGCGTAATCCCCACCCCGCGGCCGACTTCTCGGCGTATGGCGAACTGCGGCGGATTTTCGCCCGGTTCCAACCGGACGTGGTGCACACCCATTCCAGCAAGGCCGGCATTCTTGGCCGGGCCGCTGCCTGGAAGCAGCGCGTACCGGTTATCGTCCATACCATGCACGGTCTGGCATTTCATCCGTACCAGGGGCGCCTCATCAATATGGGTTGGATTCTTCTGGAACGCTGGGCGGCGCGTCGCTGTCATGCGATTGTGGCGGTGGCCGACGCCATGACCCGCCAGGCGCTGCGGGAAGGTATCGGTCGTCCGGAACAGTTTACCACTATTTATAGCGGCATGGAGATTGACAAATTCACACCGCGGCCGGAGGCGCGGCAACTGGCCCGGAGAAAATTGGGCATCGGTCCCGAGAAGATCGTCATCGGCACCATTGCCCGTCTGCAACCGCTAAAGGGGCACGACGATATTCTGAAAATCGCCCCCCGTGTGCTGGCGTGCGAACCGAATTTGCATTTTCTATGGATCGGCGATGGCGTATTTAATGACCGTTTTCAGAGCGAAATACGCAGCCGCAACTGGTCGGACCGATTCACACTTACCGGACTTGTCTCGCCGGAACAGGTGGCGGAACTGATCCCGGCGATGGATATACTTTTACATCCCAGTTACCGCGAGGGGCTTCCCCGCGCGGTCCCGCAGGCGCTGCTGGCGGGCGTTCCGGTCATTGTATACGACTGCGATGGCGCGGCGGAAATCTGCCTCCATTCCCGTACCGGAGTCTTGATCCAGCCGGGCGACATCGCCACCATGGGCGATGCCGTTCTGGAACTCACCGGCGACGCCGACAAACGCCGCCGCCTGGGCCAGGCGGGCCGGGAGTTAGCGGCAAGCCTGTTCGACGCCGATATCATGGTGGCCAAACTGGAGACTCTTTATGAAAAACTCCATGCAAAATTTTCCCCAGAGGAACCCCGCTAAAGCAGGTACTGCCGGGAAGCGGGCCATGCTGCAGTTGCCGTGCCCGTTAACGGCTCTTGCCATTCTACTACCCCTGTTGGGCGTATCGCCGTCAATCCAAGCCGCGACCATGAACCCTCCGCAAAGGCAAAAGTTCCAGTCTTACGCAAGCGGGAAAATTCGCGCTGTGTTCCACACGTTAAACCATAGCGACAATTTCACCGCCGCCCGCCGGTCGCTGGATAACCTTTTCGATACCGTGATCGGTTATGACCACATAACCCATTTGCAAGTCATCCGGCAAGCGGATTTCGCACGGCGGCTGGTCAACCAGCTCGCCAAAGTCAAGAACACCAACAAGCGGCGGACGCTGTTGCGATGGCTGCTGGCCAACCATGCCCTGGCCGGCACTTTGGTGTTCCTGGTCAAACCGCACCAGCAAAATATACCGGCGGTATACAATCTGCTTTACCAGATACACAAGAAGATTGGCCGACAGGCGGCGGCGTACC
This sequence comes from Planctomycetota bacterium, assembly GCA_021803885.1. The sequence goes on along the minus strand of JAJZKY010000184.1, from coordinate 4,771 downwards.
CGAACCTGACCGCGGCGATTTGCGCCGTGCTCTATCGGCCGCTGGTTATGCACATCAACGAAAACACGGCGCGGTCGCCGGATCCTGTCGCGCTGTTCCAGTATTACGTCAAGTATCGGCGCGAGATGCTTTTCGGAATTCGCCACGTTCCGGCGCGGCTGCTGATTCATGTGGTGGATTCGGATTCGAGCATACGGGACATGAAATGGGCGTTGGCAAAATTTCATGGAGATCCGATGGTCGGCCGACTGTTTTTCAAGATCCGCTACGACTATTCGACGCTGCGGAATATCTCCGGCGACACCGTGGCGCTGGACCGGCATGGTTTCAATCTGCCGGATATTCTGCGGTACGGCGGAGTTTGCGCGGATCAGGCCTTTTTCGCCGCCCAGGCGGGCAAGGCCATCGGAGCACCAACGGCTTATGACACGGGTCGTTCCAGCGTGGTCGGACACGCCTGGGTCGGTTTTCTGCAGACTGCGGGCCGGCGGGGATGGTGGAATTTCAACGTGGGGCGGTATTCGGAATATCAGGGCGTGGTGGGAATGGTGCTCAATCCGCAGACACGACGCCTGGAGCCGGATTCTTTCCTGTCGCTTTCCGCGCAGCTCATCGGAACAACGCAGCGACAGAGGTGGAATGCGGTCGCGCTGACCGACGCGGCGCTGCGACTGATCGGTATGAAGCAGGCCGGCGAGCGTTTTAACCCGGTCCACCCGCCGGATGGCGTATACGACGACCGCAAGCGTCCCCGGGCTGATAACATTCAGACACAACTGAAATTTTTACACCGTGCCGTGGATCAGTGCAGTGGTCTGACGCTGGCGTGGTTCGCCGTGGGATACCTGGCGGACAAGGGCAAACTTACACTGGCTGAAAAAAAGGACTGGTCCAATCATCTGCTGCGGTTGTGTGGGCGGCGCTATCCTGATTTTACCCTGGCGGTCCTGGCTCCGATGGCTTCATCAATCCGGAACGTACGGGAACAGAATCTGCTCTGGAACCGGCTTTTCGCCATGTTTGCGACGCGACAATTCGCTCTGGCGGCGCGGGTGCGAATGTTCCAGGCGGCCATGTGGAAGAAGGCGGGCCATGAAAACCGCGCCGGTGCATGCTATCTTTACGTAATCAATCATTACGCCAACGCCGGCCCTTTCGTGATAACGGCCCTGCAAAAAGCGGTGCAAATTCTACGGGATCAGAAACGCAACAATCTTATCCCCCAATTGTACGAGCGGACCTGGGCGAAAATTATTCCGCCGCCGCGCTGGTCGGCCGTCTTTGTCCATGAAAGCAACTGGTATCAAGTCGGCCGGATGCTCGAAGAGGAACTGCGGGCGATGGGGAAAGGCTCTCTGGCCCGTAAAGTGGCGCGGGAACTGGCTCTCGCCCAGCATCCCTTGACGCAAAATTAGCCCGACGTTCCAAGGCCTCAATGATTTGCTGGGCGTTTTCTTCACAGGGATCAACGAAGAAGTCAATGTCGCCGGTGAACCGCGGCCAGCCGTGGAATCCAACCGCATAACCGCCCACGATCAGGTACTTAACGCCGGCCGCGTTTAACGATTCGATAAACGCGCGCAAATCGGTTGGCAGCTTCATCTGTTCCCCTCTGTGCGGCCAGCAGGTCCAGCAAAATGTCCAGCCGCTGCGGCGGTGTCAGTCGCCGGCGCCACATCCGGTCCGCTTCGTCCGCCGCGGCATGCGAGTTGAATTTCCGCACCATCGGCTCCATAACGCAATTATACTACAAAAATTCGCCTCCGGCGCGCACCTCGCGGGCAACTCCATCTTCCGGTCAGGGCAATCGCATGTAGAATCAAGCGAGCAGCGTTTTGAACAGATAGCTCAAGCTGCTGGCGCAACGCTTGCGTTTGCGCCGGAGGATCGCCTCGCCAAAGGCCCGCCGATGCGGCCTCCGAGCCGGTGGGCGGGTTCGTGGCCGGTTTTGCCGCCAAGACCAAATGCCGACTGACCGTCTCCCGGTGAATCCCCAGTTCCCGGGCAATTCGCCGGGCCGACCAGCCGCGTGCGTAACGCCAAAAGACAAAGCGTCAGACACGCCGGTGTGGGCAACAATCCCGGCAGATTCGATTCGGGTCACCCATGACCCGAATGTGACCCGATTTCCACCAGTCGCAGACGCCGAACACACACCCTCGGCTCCGTCCGACCTTCCGCCGGCTTGATCTCGTACAGCTTGTCCTCAAACAAGTTCATATTCGACATCGAGCACCTCTGTGTATTCTGCCGTGGTTCGACTTTCGCCCAGTTTCTGGACTGCCTGAATCGCTTCCTTTGCCTTGGCAATATCCGCCGCCGGCGCATTAGCAACCGATGCCGGATGACCACCGACGGATACGAACATCCTGCCCTTGTCAGTCTTGGTGTCGATCGCGCCGTTGGCCTTCATGCTGGTAAGGACAGAATTCATTCCGACGACGATCGGACCTCGGCCATTGGCTGACGCCGCTTGGGTGGGACGAGTGCCGCGCAAGACTCTCTGGCGGATCGCGTCGTTGAGCATGAATACCAGCCCCGCCTCAAGGGCATCCCGAAGCACGACTTTGCCCCAGGTATGAAGCAGAAGATTGATGTAGGCCACGGCCCGGCCGATTTATACTTGTTCCGGTGAAGTCGTAGTAATTACGATTCGCTGCATGAGTGAATTGATGTAGGTCGTGGCATCATCGGCTTGGAACAAAACGCCAAGCTCCTCAATGTCCGACTTGGACATGAGATTTCCACTGCCTTTCGACCACCCCAGGCTCGCAAACGGCGTGTTCGAGAGAATAAAGGAATGGAGTTTCAAGCCAGCCACCTGCGAATCGATGATTTGCTGGAGACGCGGGATGTCTTGCGTGGAGAACTGGATCTTTGGATCGGCCGGATCGAAGTGAAGCAGGCCCTTGGGGTCAACAAACACCAGATGTTGTCGCTGCCCCTCCTGCACCCACAGGAGGAAATCAGGGAAGAAGTTGGATGCCTGAAAGAAACCAAGGCCCGTCACGGCCTGGTTGCGAAGCAGGTAGACTTCCCGTCCCGCATTGTCGCTGCACCAAACAGCCAGATCCTGCACAAATTGGGCTTCGTGCCGATCCAACGGGATCGGGCTGATCTTGATCTGGGCGTTCTTGCCGACGTACAGAATTGGCTGGTAGAGATGTCCCACGAACGGAACCGTGCGCCAACGCCCGCCCCATTGACTCCATGTGGCAAGTGGGTTGGTTTCCAAGGCGGAGCGAAGGTCTTGGACGAACTCGGCAATCCGCTCGATTTCTTCCGCTGATTGAACCAAGTCCGTCGTCTCAATGGTGTAGTCCTGGCCTTCCAAGTCAACATCCCCAACCTCGGCAACCTCGATGTAGGGTGCCTCCCACCGGCCCCTCATGAACCGGTAAAACCGTTCGGCATAGGCGTTAATCAATTGCTGGGCCATCCGCTGCCACTGCGGGCGGTTCTCATATCGGTCGGTCCGCATGTCATCGGCGGTCGCCGACAGCTCATACCAACCGTTCGCTTGCAACATGCTGAGAATCGCCGTCTTGTCGGCATGCAGCCGATCCAGCCCGCGCGTCGCTTTGAACGCCTCCAAGCCAAACAGCAAATCGTCAATGTCCAGCAGCGCCGCGTGGATCGGCGTCAGATTCTGGTGCGGGGCATCCCCAGCCTCGCCAATGGCGGCCGTGATCTGTCGATCCGCGCCGGTGATGCCCCGGATGCGCGGCAGCCAGTTCAGGCGCGTCTTGTGGCCGCGCAGCCACGCGTCTTCCGGGGTCGCATCCTGCGGTGGGCGCAGTCGCACCAAGGGGCCGAGCTTACGGAAAGCGCTGCCGCGCTCGACCTGCACTCCATCGATCACGTCCTTGAGCCGCAGCGTCTTGAGCTTTCGCTCGGGCAACGTCTTCACGACGGGTAGATCCCAAATCTGTTTCTCCATCGCTTCGGGCAATTCGCTGAAGATCCAGTCGCGGAACGTGTTCATGTAGCTGGCTTTGACGCCGAACACCTGCAGCGTTTCGACCTGGCGCAGGTTCTTCGGCGGCGTCGGCTTTTCCGCCAGGACAGACGACCTGCGCAGGCTCATGCGATAACCTCGCAGCCGCACGCCACGCCCGAATAGCTGGATGATCTGCGTTCCTTCGCTCTTGCCCATCCGCATCAAGCCGATCGAAGAGACGCGCCACGAGTTCCAACCTTCCGTAAACTTGCGCGATCCCACCAGCAGATTGACCGGGCTGTCGTCCCGGCTGATGCCTTTGAACAGCGAGTCCCGTCCCAGATCATCCTCCAGCCGAACTACGCCGTGCTCAGCGCATGCGTCAGCCACAGCCACAGGATCACCGACATTCACGACGCCGAATGGCTCGCCTTCGCCGACCTTGAGCGCCAGTTCGCCCATCGCGCTCTTGAGTATCTGCACCGTCAACACCCCGCCCCCCGGCGCATTGAACACATCGCGCAGAATGTTTGCGTACAGCTCGTGTGCCAGCGCGGGCTTGTCACCAGACGTATCCACATGCGGGAGGCGGTGGGCCAGCAGGTCCCGGCCGTTCTGATCCTTGAAGCCCTCCTCGAGCAAGCTCTGGATCAGCCCGATGGAGCCGGCCGGATGGGAAAGGAAACCCTTCATGAACAGCAGCACTTCGACCACATCGGAAATCGACACTGTATCGTCCGTCGTGGACGCCTTGCCGACCACCGTGTGCCCGACGAACACCCATAGTGGCTTGTCCACCTGAAACGGCTTGATCGCGTCGCCGCCGTCTCT
>JAJZKY010000183.1 GCA_021803885.1 Planctomycetota bacterium | reverse complement strand
CGTATCGGCCACAGTACCTGTGACGGCAGGATCGGTGGTCAGACCATCAGTGCGGTATTGCGGATTGGTTGATCCCGGCGGATAGGTGTCATTTGCCAGACCCGCCGTGACCGTTGGCGCTGCAGCGGGAGTGAGTATCTCAACGGATGTGCCGGGTAACGCACTGTTGCTGACCAGGCGAAATACCAGCGTGGCGTTACTACCCGCCGTAAGGCCCGATACATCCAGTGTGACATTGTATGTGCCGCCGGATTGAGTCACTGTTACGCCCGTCGCCGCATCGACAGTCTGGCCTGATGTGATATTCAAAAAACTGTCGCGTCCGGATGCGATGGTGTTAACCACGGAGGTTCCGCCACCGTTGAGCAAGGCCACTTCCAAGGCGTCGTTGATGTTCGTGGTGGCAGTGGTATTAAACGTAAGGTTCGAAAAGCTGAATTGCAAGGTGGAGGGAGTCTGATCCGCCGGTATCGCAAATGTATGCGATAGCGTCACAAGTTCCGAATTACCGTCCGACATCAGCAGCCCGCCACTGACTGAAGTTACGGTGCCGGTACCCGAACCGCTGCCGCCGGATTGCCCCTGCGTCCATGTACCATCGGTCAGGGAATTGTCGGGTGGCAATGTCAACGCCGAAGCGGTTGTCGTCGAACCCGGCGCGGTATCGCCGGCGGCAGCGCTGAAGTTGTTGACGTCCACAGTCTGGGCCTGACTGGCGTTTCCGCTGGTCACCGCCAGACCCGCCAGGCTGGTGTTTCCGCTGAATACGATGTTCACCGGTGTGGTATTGACGGCTGTCCAGTGTACGCCATCGGTGGAATACAGGCCGGTGAAGGAATCGGTATTGCCGGATTGGGTTTCGGAGAGTTTGACCCATGCCGGATTGACGGTGCCGGTCGTGGTGCTGACCATGACATTGGTTCCCGATCCGTTACGATATTCAAAGCTGATTGTGCCGCTGGAATTTTCCACCACGGCGGCAAAGCTGCTGCCGGCCGCACTGGTATCGCGAATCATTACGCCCGCCTGGGCATTGGCTCCGGTATTGGCCACCGCGCCCACATCCGCGGTAAGACTGCCTGATCCGGTCCAGCTTTCAGAGCTATAGTTGAATTGATCGGATGTTCCGGTAATGCCCGTGCCCGCACCGGTGATCTGCCATTGGTTGTTGGTGGATACATAGATGGCCGAACCGCCGGTGGAGGGAGAACCGATGTCCATGTTCGCAAATGGCGTCGGCAATGAACTCATGTATATACGTTGCTCAAGCTGCTCCAGTACCGGCCCCTGTCGCTGAAGACGACCGAAGCGCGGTCGACTGATGCGCACTTCGCGCATGGTCGTGATGGCTTCCATAACGGCATCCGGTCGCAAATGACGCACACTTTGTGAAAGCCACGGAAGATATCCGCAGCGTAAGCGGGCGAGAAATTTACGAACCGCTTTCTCACGCAGCTTAGTTTTAGCCTGAACCACGACCGCACATCCTTCCTCATATAGCTCTGGACGCCATAACAAGCACGCTCAGAGAAACGATGTAAAAACCATCCGACTACTTAATGCTCTCCACTCACAAAATGGGATTCTCAAATCAGCCCACACCGGAACAAGAAATGAGATTCTTACCCTTGAAAACTCGGCAAGAATACTCCTGCTTCGTGCGGTGCGCGTGATTATGGGGCGAAGAATAAACCGCCGCAAAAGCGAAGTCAAGTAAAATCATGGAAAAATCCTTGATAATAATTCGTTATGGACCTGAGACGCCGTTTTTGCGGGCTTTCCGACTGGGATGATGCTCCTTTGCTCACGCAATTCTCGGAAACGCAATGTTATGGCTTGGTGCCCTTGGGTGCCGGTGCGATGGCGACGCGATCAAATTCCAGCAGGGTGCCCTTATCGCGTTGAAACTTCACCATGTCTGTATTGTAACTGGTCAACGCCTGGGTTTCGGCGATTTCGGCCTGGGCCAGGTCCTGCTGGGCGTTGAGTTCCAACTGCAGGAATGTCGGATCCAGAGCCTGGCCGGAAAGTTCCTCCACTTCCAGGCCGCGAAGCACAGCGGCGGCGGATTTACGGCGACGGCGGGCAAGATGGACTTGCCGCCAATCTTGCGTCAGGTTCAATAGATCACTGGCGACATCGCGGGCAATATTCTGGGCGTCTTTGAGCATCTGGGTTAAGGCCTGTCGGCGCAACATACGGCGGCGATATACTCTGGCGCGGGCCGCACGGTTGCCAATGGGGATTTCCAGGTCCATGCCAACGGTAAATCCGACATGCGGATCGGAAATCATGCGGTTAAATCCACCGGGAAAACTGCCGTCGGGTGATAAACCCGCGGAATCTGTCGCCGCGATAAGATCAGCCTTGGGCAGCAGAGCGTTCTCCGCCACACTGCGGCGAATCCCCGCCTTTTCCACGGCCATACGGTCACGTCGCATGATGCCGCGTTGCTGTAGGGCCGTGGCGATATCCTGATCGAGATCAAAGGCGAACGGAACGGCGACGGGCTTGCTGGTGGTAATGATATTGGGGCCGGGGCCAACGGGTATCGCCGGATCGTTCAAGAGGGCTTTGAGGGTTTCGGATAAATCCCCGACCTGCTTCTGTACTGAGGCGAGATTGTATTGCGCCAGATCGACTGCGGCCCGGGCCTGATTCATCTGCACCGAGTCCACATCCATGCGCCGGCGATTTTTCAAGCGGAGCAGTGTTTTCCCGGCCTGATGCACCAATTGTCGTTCAAAATGCAGATCAGCGGTGGCTTGGGCCAATTGCAGATAAGTGCGTTCCACCCGGGAGACAATTTTAATAACTTGGGCGCGGAATTCCGAAAGGGCGATCTGCTGGTTGCGGCGGGCTATATAAATGTCGGCGTTATTGACCTGTGAGCCAAACCCTTGCAGCAGAGGTTGCTTAAGCTCAATCGCCAGGTCTGCGGTATGCGAGGGGTTAATATCCGGGGGTAAACTGGTGGAAGTATGGAAATCCTGGTAATTATCTGAACCGATGAGCGATACGGTACCGCCCGTTGACAGGAGTTTTTTTACCCCCACCTGGGAATTGACCTGATCCTCATTGTTGATGCCAACGGGAGATGTTGAAGACCCCAACGTTTCCGCGTAAGGGGCGGGCTGATCCAGATGTTGATATTGAATCTGACCAACAAACGTGGGATCAAACACCGCTTCGGCGGCGACAATCTCCGATTCAGAAATGGCCGGGGTATAGGACTGAATTTTTATGGATAAATTATGTCGCATGGCATCGGCAATGGCCTCCATGAGCGTCATACGCACCGGAAGCTGGATGTTTTTTACCACCGATGCGCGATGGCCGCCGGTACCCGCCGGGATAACGGCTTGAGGCGAGCCGGAGGGTTTTCTTGGTGTGGCGATAAGACTCTGATTATTGAATTCATGCACGCCTCGGTCCACCGGCATAACGGATGGATGGGTCAATAACCGGCCATCAGAGAGATCATGCGCCAGCACACTATCGGCAAAGCCGGTGCCCGAAGGAGTACCGTTCTGAGTACCAAACGGCGAGGTACAGGCCGACAGGCTAATCAGGCCAAAAGTAATTCCGGCCAGCAGGGCCAGTCTGCGGCGGTTTTCCCGTAGGTTGCAGCCAAACCGATTCGGATCGGGCTTGGCATATCCGGTCATTACTTCTTTTTGATCAAAGTGGGTCATAACTTGGAATATCTCACAGCCAGAGTTTCATGCGAATCCAGTTAATTAGACCGCGCGTCCATATCCAGATGTAGCGGCGTTTTCCCACGTTTATGCGGGCGGTGCCCTGCATTCCGGGTCGAAACCAGCTTGGGGGGTGCTTAAGCACCGCGCGAACACGAAAAACATTCTGCTTATGCTTGACCATCGCCAGCGGATCAATGTGTGTTACAGATAGCGATATTTTATCCGCAGGATAAGAAGCGGTCGCCAGACTACCCTTCTGGCCGTCCCTAACGTACAAAATATCGCCATCCTGCACGTTGATTCTCGCCAGCAGCGGCTTAATGGGTGCTACCTTAAAGAGCACATCTCCCAAATGCACCGGTGCACCGATGCGGCGCAGCAGATTGCCTGCCAGTACAACCCCGGAAATTGGCGAAGTAATCGTGGCATGAGCGATCTGGCGTTTAAGGAGTCTGATTTTGGCCAAAGCTCCGTTCATGGAATCATCGGCAATCTGCATATCGGCAATTTTGCCCTTTGATTGTGCCACGTCCGCCTGCTTGGCGTAGGCGGCATATTGGGCCTGGGCGGCCGCCAATTGATCACGCAGTTTGGCCGTGTGCAGTTCGGCCAATACGGTCTTTTTTGCGATGATGGCATCGCCGGGCCGCACCTTCACCGCTTTTATGTATCCGTCAAAGGGAGCAACGACCTGCGCCTGGCGCACGGGTTCGAGCGTGAACTGCGCAATAATATGGAACGTACCTTTGGCGAAAAAGGCCCACAGCAAAAACAGGGTAATGGCGATGGCAGCGGCCTTGATCCAGGTATGCGTGGGGCCAACGAGCTTTGATAGATATTTTCGCCAATCGCGCATCCAACGTGCGCCAAACCAGCAGTCATGTTCATACAGGTCCATAATCCGAGGGGTTAATAAATTCAGGGATGTTCGCAATGGGGCCAATTCGGCGGAAGTTACATGACGCCCCGGCTCAAATTCCATCAGCAGCACGCCCACGCAACCATCGCGTCGCAATGGCATCGCCAATACCGTGCCCGTGCCGTGGATCGAAGTAATCTTTGCCGCACAGCGCGTTATAACATTGCCATCCGCCGCGGAAGGAAAAAGTATCTCGGCATCCTGATCGAGACATTCTTCCATGGCCTCTTCGATGTCCCGCACGAGCTGCATTTTCCGGAGAATTTTTTCGGTCTGGTTCATCGCCATGACATGAACGCTTCGCGAGCGTAAAATTCCAAGCGACACGCGACGGGCGTTGTAGCGCAGAGCCAGAATATTGCACAAAGCCATGGCCAGCGCCATAAACCGGTTGAGGTCGGCGGTTTCAGCGGCAATTTCCAAGGCCACGGTTAAATCGGCGAGCCTAGCCTCGGCGGCGTCGAGCCGGGCTTTCACGTCCGCCCACTGCTGTTGCGGTATGAGCACTTGCACAGAGCTAATTGGGCTGGAAGTTTCCACGCTCATTGCGTTTTACTCCCGGCGGGCGACATTGACACCTGATTGGCACCACTTGTCCGGGAATTGATGGTGGACGCTGTCGTCGCCGGATGAACGAACGCCACCTGCACCTGCTGTCCGGCCGGTACGTGCTGAGAATTGTTAACCCGAATTTCCACCATCAGCGTATTGCTGGCCGAATCCGCGACTTTAGATATCCAGATAATGGTTCCGTGTACCACACCGCCTGTCGCAGGTTTTACAGTGCTTGATCGGTCCAATTGCAACGTCATGGCAATGCGCAAAGGCACGGGCACAAATATTCTCAGCCGATCTACCTGCACAATGTTCAGGACTTTTTTGAACGCATTGACCGATCGTCCGACATCAATAAAGCGGCCTTCAATGACACCGGAAAAGGGAGCGATGATTTTGCGTCGTTGCACTGCCAGTTTGGCGGCCTGCCAGGCAAGCTGGTCATGCTGGTGTTTTAAGTCAGCGAGTTTGAGGCTCAATTCATCAATAGTGACTTTCAGTTGTGCGCGTTGAACTTCAAAGGACGTCGCCGCATGTTGACGGGCGGCCCACTGAGTGCGTTTGAGATCCACCTGGTCCTGTGCCAATTGTGCCTGGGCCGCCTGGATACGCAACGTGCTCTCCGCGGTGAGTTTGGCGAGCTGCGCGGCAATGGTCTGCTGCCGATCGTTCTCCTGAGCCAGCAATTCTCCCGCCTTCACTACCTGCCCACGATGCACCAGAATTTTGACAACCCGCCCCGGTCGGCTGAAAGATAAATTCACGTCCCGCCACGGCTTGGCTACGGCGGAATAGGACGTATTTTGCGACACCGATATCGGGGTGGCCATGCTGTGCCCCACCATCACGCCGGTGACAGCCAGCAAGAGGTACTTTCCAGCCGGATTTCTTTTCATGCTTGGCATTTTTCCGTCTCAACAAAGCGCCAGAACCGTATAAAACCGTCGAATGATCGGAGGAATCTACCATCGGAATTCCAATGTGTAAACTCTTGGGCCTGTCTGTGGCATATTTTTTTTATATTCCCAACTTGCAATATGCGATTTCCCGCGGACTTGAAGCGCGAACGCCAGAACAGTCTCTGATCGTTGGATCCGCCAAATTGGATTTACAGTTCGCTGTAACCATCGAATAGTTGCCATAAATGCCGAGGATCGGGTAAAAACATGATGTTTTGTTTTCGTACGACTGTGAGACCTCATGCCGGATCGGCAGTCAACCTTTCATGAATCATGGCACCGCGTGGCGGATTTGAAGCCTCGCCTGCGGGCCAGCATTCACATTTCCCGCCAGTATTTTCGCGGGCGGTTATGGCACGTTATTCAGGATCAGGCCAACAACGCTTTCGCGCGGCTCAATACCACCGGATACGCATTGGTTGGATTACTTGATGGTTCGCGCTCTGTGCGCCAGGCATGGGATATCTGTAACTCTAAGCTCGGTGATGACGCACCGACCCAGGGAGAAGTCATCGAACTGCTGGGCCAGCTTGCGTCCAACAACCTGCTGGAATCCGGCACCTCACCCGATGCCCAAGCGATGTTCGATCGCTTCAAGCGCCGCCGCAATCGCGACTTGCAGGGCCGTTTAATGAATCTGCTGTTTCCACGTATGCCGCTATTTGATCCCGACGCGATTCTGGAACGCGGACTATTTCTGGTCGGATGGATATTCGCATGGCCCGGACTGATTCTCTGGACGATGCTGATCGGTACGGCGGTGTATACGCTCTTGAACGCCGGTCCCATGGCTGGAAAACTTCTTACTGATTCCAGTGGATTGCTGCGGCCGGATAACTGGCTGCTGTTGCTGCTGGCTTTCATCGTGGATAAATCTGTCCATGAATCCGGTCATGCCATTGCCTGTAAAAAATTCGGCAAGCGCTTCGGCACCGGAGGCGAGGTACATGTCATCGGCATTATGTTGCTGATTTTCACACCTGTACCTTATGTCGATGCCTCCAGTGCCTGGCTTTTGCCCGATAAATGGCGGCGAGCCATTGTGGGAGCCGCCGGAATGTGGATGGAATTTGCGTTGGCGGCCATTGCCGCGATTATCTGGCGTTACAGTGATCCGGGATCGACCCTTCATGCCTTTTGCTACAACCTGATGTTTATTGCCAGTGTGGCGACCGTGTTTTTTAACGGCAACCCGTTTCTCCGTTATGATGGCTACTACATTCTGGCTGACCTTTTAGAAATACCCAATCTGTTGGGGCGGGCCATGCAATATGCCACGTATCTAGCGCGCCGCTACCTCTTTGGTATCAAGCAGGCGATCAACCCCAGCGAGACCTCCGGCCAGCGACGCTGGCTGTTGGTTTATCTGGCGCTATCCGGGGTGGTGCGGGTTCTGGTGTGCACAGGTATTATTCTTTTTCTGGTGGCCAATTTACGCCGATATCCGCAACTGACGCTTCTTCTGCTGACCATGGCCACAATTGCCGCCGCAACCTGGCTGCTGGTCCCCTTGGGGCGCGGAGGGTGGTATCTGCTTTCCAGCCCTGAATTGGTGCACCGTCGAGGGCAGGCCATCGGAATAAGCCTTGCTATTGTGGCGATAATCTCAATATTACTGGGTATTGTTCCCCTACCCCATCACAGCCGCGTGGAGGGAGTTGTTCGCACGGAACATCAACGTGGTGTATTTGCCCAGAGTGGTGGCTTCTTGAGATGGTACAACAGGTTGAATCACACCGTGCAGCCCGGTGTCGCGTTGGTGCGATTATCCAACCCGGTATTGCAGACGAGTTTAATTCAGGCCCAGTCCCGACTGGCCGCTACCCGCATCAAACGTCGCAAGGCTCTGGCCACCAACCCCGTGATGGCGCAAATATTATCGCGCCAGATTGTGGCCTTGAATCAAGAAATTCGCCGGCTCAAGAACCGGA